>JAZUJF010000255.1:0-7369 GCA_045642585.1 Candidatus Limivicinus sp. | reverse complement strand
TTGAGAGAGAACGCGGACGGTATTGAAAAGGAACTGACAGCCGAGGTTATACGCCGGCGCTGTGAGACATATATTATGGACAAAGCCGACGCACTGAACACAGGACTCGACAGTGCCCGGGTGGAACTGCAGTGGAGCATGGACGGAGTGTGGATCCCGTATTACGCGGAGCTGGTCGGTGAGCACTCAAAGGCACTTGAGCAGTCAATAACAGCCGAGCTGGGTATACCCCGGGAGAGGCAGAAATGGAAAAGCAGCGATGGGTGAGGGTCTTTCGAGCAAAATCAAAACACTGAAATGGCCCATCATCATTCTGTCAGTGGGCATACTGCTGATGCTCCTGCCCGGGAAGAGTGACGGACACACGCTGCCCGACAGCTCGGAGGAGAGACTTGCGGCCCTGCTCTCAGCATCCGAGGGGGTGGGAGAGACAAAAGTCCTCATCTCCGATACGGGAGTGGTGGTGTCGTGCCGGGGAGCGGGTCAGGCACAGGTGCGGCTGAGAATACTTGCGGCGGTGGAATCATACACTGGTTTCAGTTCAGACAAGGTGACCATACTGGTTCTGGAAAAGTGAATGTAGGAGGATGGGTGTAGTATGAAAAACAGGAAAAGAAACATTACGATGCTGGCGGTACTGATGTTTGTCTGTGCCGCCGTGGCGCTGAACTGGTCATATAACAACAGATGGGGTACGGCAGACTCGGAGATGGTGCTGGCGGAGGACGAGGCGATGATAAGCGCGAACGCGGCCTTTGAGGAGGCCATGCCGGTGTCGGACTCCGAGTATTTCGCCGAGGCGAGGCTTACGAGACAGGTATCACGGGATGAGGCATTGGAGCTTCTTCAGACAGCGGCCTGCTCCGACAGCGCATCTCAGGAGACTATTGACAGCGCCATGAATGCCATCGCCGCCATGGCCACCTGCACCATGCAGGAGAGCCAGATCGAAAACCTGCTGATAGCGAAGGATTTTCAGGACTGTGTGGTGTACATAGGCAACGACTCCGTTACAGTGGCGGTACCCGCGCCTCTTGACGGTCTTACACAGGAGGCGGTAGCAAAGATAACCGAGGTCATATGCAGCGAGACCCGTTATGATGCGTCCCAGCTGAGCATCATAGAAGTCAAAGCCTGAGGCTGATAACATACAGTCGGTGAGATGCACTTCTCACCGACTGCTTTTCTTTATGCAAAAATTCATTTATTATTTGAATATTATACTTTCTTTTTCAATCCACCCGTGGTACAATAGACAGGTATGTTACAGAAACCGCTTTTTCGATAAAACACGCATGGAGGCTTATATGGGCGATAATTACATCACCTGCCAGGAAGAAAAGGGCAGCATCAATATTTCCGAAGAGGTCATCAACAGCATGGTCAGGACCGCTATCTCAGAGGTTGAGGGCGTGGCGGGTATCGCCAACACCGCCGGGGCTGAGCTTGCCGAGATGATCGGCATCAAGACCGTTTCCAGAGGCATCAAGGTGCAGATGGAGGAGGATGTTATCACGGTGGATGTTATCATCACCGTTTTCTACGGCTCCAACATCGTCAAGGTGGCCTCTGCCGTTCAGGAGAAGGTCATTTACGCCGTCCAGACCGCGACCGGCATTGACTCCGTTCATACCAATGTCCATGTGGCCGGTATCGCTTTTGACAAGTAATATCGCCCTTTTGTCGGCGATCGTATGACAGGACGATTTTTCCCCGTGGGTGGGGAGCTGTCAAATAAATATTATTGCGGCGAAACCGCATGGGGGACCAGTATGACAAGAAAAACAGCCCGAGAAATAGCGATCCAGAAAGGCTTTGCCGCCGCGGCCACCGAGCAGACCGCGGATGAAATGCTGGAGTCCTTCTTCTCCGAGGAGCATTATGCCACTCTCGCGGCGGAGGACGAGCTGTACAGTGATTATCCCGATCCCAGGTCTATGGAGTATATCCGCAGACTGGTGGGGCTTATGGACCGTTACAGCGCCGATATCAATAATTATATCCGTAAGTATTCAAAGGACTGGAAGCTGGAGAGGATTTCCAGAACCGCTCTTGCCGTTATGAGATGCGCCATGTGCGAAATTCTGTACATGGAGGATGTGCCCAATGCCGCCGCCATAAACGAGGCCGTTGAGCTGGACAAGGGCTATGATGAGCCGGAGACCGTTTCCTTCGTAAACGGCGTACTGGGAGGCTTTGTCAGGGGCGAGCTGGGCGAAAAGGCAGAGACCGGGGATCCCATCGAATAAGCCATGGATCAGCATACACTGACTGTAACGGAGCTGAACAACAGAATAAAGGAGCTGTTGGATGAGGCTCCGTTTCTCGGAAATGTCTGCGTCAGAGGGGAATTGTCCAACTACAAGATATATCCCTCCGGTCACCACTATTTTACCCTGAAGGACAGCGAGAGCAGCCTCAGATGCGTTATGTTCAGGCAGAGCGCCGTGAAGCTGCGCTTCCGTCCCGAGAGCGGCATGAGCGTCACCGCCTTCGGGCGCGTGTCGGTGTATCCCAGAGACGGGGCGTATCAGCTCTACTGCGCCGCCCTTATCCCCGAGGGTACGGGTGATCTGCAGATCGCGTTTGAGCAGCTGAAGGAAAAGCTCTCCAAGGAGGGGCTGTTTGACAGAAGCCGCAAGAAGCCTCTGCCCGCCTTCCCCGAGAGGATAGCGATCGTGACCTCCTCCGCCGGCGCGGCGGTACATGATATGATCAGAATTCTGGGTCACCGCTGGCCTATGAGCAAGGTCATACTGCTTCCGGTGAGAGTGCAGGGGATAGAGGCGCCGCCCGAGATCGCCGGGGCTATCAGGTACGCAAACCGCCATCAGGTGGCGGATGTTATCATAACCGGCCGCGGCGGAGGGTCTGTTGAGGACCTGTGGGCATTCAACGACGAGCGGGTGGCAAGGGCCATATACGAGTCCGATATTCCCGTCATCTCCGCTGTTGGACATGAGCCGGATGTTACGATCTCTGACTATGTGGCCGATGTCAGGGCGTCAACTCCCTCCAATGCTGCGGAGATCGCCGTACCGGACAGGCAGGAGATGGAGGAGATAGTCGCGGGCTTTGAGCTGAGAGCGTCTCAGGCCATGCGTAAAAAGCTCCAGCGGCTCTCCGACAGGCTCAACGCTTTAAAAAACAAACGGGTCATGACTGACCCCATGGCACAGATAGACAACAGAAGAATACGGATCGATCACGCCCGGGACAGGCTTATCGCGGCACAGGAAGGGATCCTTGCCCGTGATAGGCAGAGCTTTGTGCGCCTTGCGGCGTCAATGGACGCCATGAGCCCCCTGAAGGTACTGGGCAGAGGCTATGCCATTGCCACCGACTCCGGGGGAAACGCGGTGAAGAAGGCGTCGGAGCTGAGACCGGGTGATCGGATACACATCCGTTTGCATGAGGGCAGTGCCGAATGCACCGTGGAAAAAACAGGAAAGTGAGGGAAAGCCGATGGCCGCCAGAAAACTCAGCTTTGAGCAGTCCCTTGAGAGACTGGACGAAATAGTGAAGCATCTTGAGAACGGGGATCTGCCTCTGGGCGACTCTCTGAAGCTGTTTGAGGAGGGTACGGCGCTCATCTCATCCTGCGGTAAGATGCTGGACGAGGCGGAGCAGACCGTTGTTAAACTGAAAAAAGGAACTGACGGGGAGCCGATTGAGCTGCCCTTTGAGGATGTGGAATGAAATACAGTGCCGAACAATACAGACAGATGATAGAGGCGGAGCTGGAAAAGTGCTTTGCCGGGGCCTCTGTGCTCCCTCAGAAGGGACTGGCCGAGTCCATGCGATACAGCCTCCTTGCGGGAGGAAAGCGCATCAGGCCGATGCTGGTGCTTGAATTCTGCCGCATCTCCGGAGGAGATGTTGAAAAGGCTCTTCCTGTGGCCTGCGGGATAGAGATGCTCCACACCTACAGCCTTATCCATGATGATCTGCCCTGTATGGATAATGACGACCTGCGCCGCGGCAAGCCCACGAACCATGTGGTCTTCGGTGAGTGTACCGCAACTCTTGCGGGTGACGCGCTGCAGGCCGAGGCATTCGGCACCATCCTCAGAAGCCCGCTGCCCGCCGGGAACAGAGCCCGCTGTGCCGAGGTGCTGGCTGATGCTGTGGGTCTTGACGGTATGTGCGGCGGCCAGTATCTGGATATGCTCTGGGAGGGCAGAGACCTGACCGAGCAGGAGCTGACCGAGATCAATTCCAGAAAGACAGGCGCTCTGCTTGTGGCGGCCTGCCAGATGGGTGTAGCCGCTGCCGGCGGGAGCAGTATGATGATGTCTGCCGCGGGACATTTCGGCGCCGCCATCGGCATGGCATTTCAGATAAGAGACGATATACTGGATGTGACAGGCACAGCCGAGGTACTGGGTAAGCCCATCGGCTCAGACGCTCAGGAGCACAAGAATACCTACGCCGTGCTCATGGGTCTTGAGGGCTGCAAAAAGACAATAGAAAAGCTCACCGATGCCGCGAAATCCATCCTCACCGAGGTTTTTGACGATACGGAGTTTCTCTGCGAGCTTGCTGATTCACTGGCCAGCAGAAATAATTGAAAACGGGTCGATGCTTTGAGTATTTTAGAGAGAATAAGCTGCTCAAACGATGTAAAGAAGCTGCAGAGGGAGGAGCTTTATGAGCTGTGCTCCGAGCTGCGCTCGTTTGAGATAGAAAAGATCGCTTCCACCGGCGGACACCTTGCCTCCAATATGGGCACGGTGGAGCTGACGGTGGCGATCCATAGGGTGTACGATACCTCACGGGACAGACTGGTCTTTGATGTGGGGCATCAGTGCTATACCCATAAGATAATAACAGGCCGCAGAGAGAGCTTCCACACTCTGCGTCAGTACGGCGGTCTCTCCGGCTTCCCCAAGCCCTATGAGAGCGATGATGACGCCTTTATCGCGGGTCATGCCTCAAGCTCCGTGTCTGTGGCACTGGGCATGGCGAGGGCAAGAACTCTGCGAAATGAGGATTACGATATTCTGGCTCTGATAGGAGACGGCGCACTGACCGGCGGCCTTGCCTATGAGGGACTGGAAAACGCCGCAGAGAGCGGGGAGCCTCTTGTCATCATTCTCAACGACAACAATATGTCCATAAACAAGAATGTGGGCGGAACTGCCCGTATGCTGCAGAGCCTGAGGATAAAGCCCGGATATGTGAGCTTCAAGCGCTGGTTCCGCACCGCCTCCAGAAATACTCCCGGTATTTACAGGGCTGTGCACAGGTTCAAGGAATGGCTGAAAACAAAGCTCATTCCCGGTAATATTTTTACCACCATGGGTCTGCACTATATCGGCCCTGTTGACGGCCACGATGTGACGGCTCTTGAAAATGCCATATCTCTGGCCAGAGATATGCGCGCGCCCACAGTTATCCATGTTATCACGAAAAAGGGGAAGGGCTGCCCCTATGCGGAGGAGCACCCGGAGAAGTACCACGGCGTAGGCCCGTTCGATCCGGTCACAGGCGATACCGGCGCTTCAAGCCCCTGCTTTGCCGACAAGATGGGCGAGGCACTGTGCAGATATGCTCAGAATGACGGCAGGGTGGTGGCCATCACGGCCGCTATGTCCAACGGTACGGGACTTGACGGCTTTGCCTCACAGTTTCCCGACAGATTTTTTGATATCGGCATAGCCGAGGGTCACGCCACGGCTATGGCCGCCGGTATGGCAAAGCAGGGCGAAGTACCTGTTTTCGCGGTGTATTCCGGCTTCCTGCAGCGGGGCTTTGATATGCTCATACACGATGTGGCTCTCCAGCATCTGCACGCGGTGTTCTGCGTTGACAGAGCGGGACTTGTGGGTAACGACGGCGAGACTCATCACGGCGTGTTCGATGTGGCCTATCTCTCCCTTGTGCCGGAGATGACTGTCCTGTGTCCGGCGAGCTTTGAGGAGCTGGATAAGATGCTGGGCTTTGCCCTCTATGAGGTGGACGGCCCTGTGGCTGTGCGCTATCCCAGAGGAAAAGAGGGAGAATACAGACAGTGCCATCTGGAGCCGGAGACCGTACTTCGCCACGGCACGGATGTGACACTCGCCGCCTACGGCGTGATGATAAACGCCGCTCTTGAGGCGGCCGGGAGACTCTCCGAAAAGGGGATCTCAGCCGAGGTCGTAAAGCTGGGTATAATCACCCATAACGGCTTTGAGAGAACTCTGGGCTCTTTGAGAAAGACAGGGAGACTGATCGTATCCGAGGATGTGTGCGCCTCCGGCTGCGTCGGGTCCCGTATTCTGGAGCAGGCGGCGCTGAGGGGCATCTGTCTCAAGGGCGCGGCGCTTCTCAATCTGGGAGACGGCATCGTTACCCACGGCAGCGTAAAGCAGCTTATGCACGAGTGCTGTGTTGATGCCGACGCTATTGTTTCCCGAGCGGAGCGGATGCTCAACGGAGGAAATAATGAAGAAAAATAAGGTGAGACTGGATCAGCTCATATTCGATCTTGGCTATGCCGACAGCCGCGAGAAGGCCAAGGCCGTGATAATGTCCGGCGTCGTCTTTGTTAACGGCCAGCGCTCCGACAAGCCCGGAAATTCCGTTGACCCGGAGAGCAGAATAGAAGTCCGGGGAAACGCCCTGCCCTTTGTGAGCCGGGGCGGATACAAGCTGGACAAGGCTCTGAAGGTCTTTCCCATCGACCCCGAGGGGCTTCACTGCATTGACTGCGGCGCCTCCACCGGCGGCTTTACCGATGTCCTGCTGCAGCACGGCGCGGAGAGGGTCTACGCTGTGGATGTGGGCTACGGTCAACTGGCGTGGAAGCTCAGAAACGATGAGAGAGTTGTTAATATCGAGCGCACTAATCTGAGATATGTGACCGGGGAACAGATACCGGAGCTGCTGGATCTGGCCGTGATGGATGTGTCGTTTATATCCGTAAAGCTGGTGCTGCCCAGCGTGAAGGCTCTTTTGAAGCCCGGTGCGGACATAGTGTGCCTCATAAAGCCTCAGTTCGAGGCGGGTAAGGAAGAGGCTGACAGACAGCACGGCGTCATAAAGGACTTCGCCACCCATAAGCGGGTCGTTGAAGAAATACTTGCCTTCGCACCCGGGGCGGGGCTGACAGCGGTGGGACTTGATTTTTCGCCCATCAGAGGCCCCGAGGGAAATATTGAATTTCTCTGCCATATGAAAAACGGGGTATTCCCCGCTGTCGAAACAGATGTGGATGCCGTGGTCGGCGCCGCTCACGATTTCTTTAAGGCACCACCGCATAATACGCCTGCGGCATCTACCGGATAAAATGTGCCCTTATTTAGTCACTTTTTCTTGCAATACACAAAGTATTCCTGCGAAAAAGTGCCGTCATCAGAACCCATTTTCTCTCGGCATCTGCTCT
>JAZUJF010000254.1:0-2851 GCA_045642585.1 Candidatus Limivicinus sp. | reverse complement strand
CATCTCCTTTACGGCAGATGCAATAGAGCCGTTGATGGACTGGTCCGATTCTATCGGCTTCTGCTTCTCCTATTCCGCGGAAATAACCCCCGATATGGACGGTATCGTTCAGGCGATCGACAAGGAGGTCGTTGTAACAGGCTGTGAGGGCAAGCCCGTGGGCGCCAGTGTCACTCAGGAGCTGGCTCGCCGCGGCTATCCCGGCAAAAAGGTGGTCATCCTCAACGATACGGTGGCCGTTCTTCTGGGCGGGGCCGCCGTTGTGGACAAGTCCCGTTACAGCGGCTTTATCGGTCAGGTCAGCGGGACCGGCACCAATACCTGTGTCTCCGTGCCCTGCCGCGATATCGGGAAGCTGGGCTATACCGGCGATCAGGGCATGATAATCAACGCCGAATCCGGTATGTATGCGGGAATCGAGCCCGGAGACTTTGATGTCATGCTGGATAAGGAGAGTCTCAACCCCGGCAGCAAGCATTTCGAGAAGATGACCTCCGGCGCATATCTGGGAGAGCTTGCCATGCTGGCTCTGGAAGACGCCGCCCGGGAAGGGCTTATTTCCGCATCCTGCCTTGATAAGCTCAGACAATTCGGGGATATATACGGTCAGCACCTTGATATGTGGTCAAAGGGTGAGGCTCTGGAGCCGGTCAGCTGCAGCGAAGCTGACAGCGGTATCATTATGAGGCTCAGTCAGGCGCTGCTCCGCCGCTCTGCCCGGTGTATGTGCACAAACCTTCTGGCCATGGCGCTCCTCACGGGGGCAGGCAAGGATGCGGAAAAGCCCATGCTCGACATTGCGGAGGGCTCCCTCGTGCAGAAATGCGCGGTTTACAAAACCGAGCTTCTCCGACAGGTCAGTCTCTGCGGCGAAAAGCTTGGAGCTCATATTTCTGTCTCTCTCGGAAGTGAGACTACCATCTCCGGAGCCGCCGCGGCCGCCCTCCTTAACTGCTGACGGGTATAAGATCACTCGGATTTTGGGAACAATTATTCAGTTGCACCGTCTCGATATCTGTGGTATTATGCATTATGTATTATTCGCTATGGAGTAAGATTGATGTTTGAATGGTTTACCGGCACTGTTGTCGGAAAAATGTTATCCACTTTTTTTCTGTCCATGCTACCGGTGGGAGAGCTTAGGCTGGGTCTTCCCTACGGAATTGCCGTCGGACTTGATTATCCCCTGGTTCTTCTCTCGGCAATTCTCGGAAACATGCTTCCGGTGCCGTTTATAATTGTATACATCAATAAGATATTCCATTGGATGCGCAGACATATCGCCGTTATGGACAGAGTTATCACGAAGCTGGAAACACGGGCAAACCTGAAGGGCGAGACAGTGGAGAAATACGGCCCCTGGGGTCTGCTGCTGTTTGTGGCTATTCCCCTTCCCGGCACAGGTGCCTGGACAGGCGCTCTTATTGCCGCCGTGCTCGATATGAAGCTGCGCCGCTCCGTGCCGTTCATTTTCATCGGAGTGTGCATCGCCGCCGCTATAATGAGTGTGCTCACCTTCGGTGCCATCAAGCTCTTCTGATCTTCGGACTTAATACAATGACAAACCCGCTTTTGGTCTGTGCCAAAAGCGGGTTTCCGTATAATCGTGTAATACTAAGGAAACGCTGATTAATTCGGTGAGAGCAGATGCCGAAAGCGAATTATTCAGCGTTTCCCTAATATCAGGCTCTCGCGCGGATGGTCTTTATGACCTCGGTGCAGTGCTCCTCGTTGTAGACAACGGGCACGGGATATACCGGATTTGCCTCGTGGAGAGCATACTTGACCATGGTGGGAATATCCTTGTCCTCGATGAAGTCGAAGCCGGTGGGGATACCCATACGCTCGTTCATCGCATATATCTCGGCGATAAATGCCTTTGCCTTTTCTTCAACGGTGCCGTACTTCTTCACATCGGTGATCTCTGCCAGATGGGCCAGCTTGTCCCATGCCGCCTTGCCGTAATCCTCAAGCACAATAGGGAGAATAACCGCGTTTGCCAGACCGTGGGGAGTATTGTAAAAGCCGCCCAGCGTATGCGCGATAGCATGGACATTGCCTACTCCGGCGCGGGTGAACGCGAAGCCTGCCTTGAAGGCCGCCATCATCATCTGCTCGCGGGCCTCCAGATCGCTGCCGTCATTGTAAGCTCTCTCAAGATAGGTGAATATAAGTCTGGTGGCATCCTCCGCGTACTGAATGGACTCCTTGGTGTTGTAGGTCCAGCACAGATATGCCTCGACCGCATGGGTCAGAGCATCCATACCGGTGGTGGAAGTGGTCTTGGGAGGCATACCGGCCGCAAGCTCGGGATCCAGGATCGCGTAAAGGGGAATAAGGTGCAGATCCATTACAGCGTACTTGTGGTTATTCTGCTTGTCGGTGATGACCGCCGCGATAGTGGTCTCGGAGCCGGTGCCGGAGGTAGTCGGAACGGCGATGAAGGGGGGCAGCTTTCTGCCGACCTTCAGAAGACCCGCCATCCTGTCAAGGGTCTTGCCGCCGGTGGCCACTCTTGCGGCCGCGGCCTTGGCCGCGTCAATGGGAGAGCCTCCGCCCAGAGCAACAACGCAGTCGCAGCCGTTGTCAAGGTATGTTTTATAAATGGCGTTTACAGTCTCCACAGAGGGGTTCGCCTCAACATCGGAGAATACCGCATAGCTGATACCGGCCTTATCCAGCATTTCCGTCACTCTGGGGCCTACGCGCTTTACAAGGCTGGGGCCGGTGACAAACAGGACCTTCCTGCCGCCGCAGTTCTTTACCAGTTCAGGCAGCTTTTCAAGGCTCTTTGGCCCGGTGACAAGTTTGGGCTTGCGCCAGTAGAGGGCGCGGGCGGCAACATTAAATA
>JAZUJF010000253.1:0-15953 GCA_045642585.1 Candidatus Limivicinus sp. | reverse complement strand
ACACATGGCATATGAGCTATGCCGAGGAGCTTCGCTTCAAGCTCAATAAGGTCAACGACTGCCTTTCCCGCATAGGAAAGCAGAGTGTCGCGGCCGGGGAGATCATCGCCGGAGATACTTCCGTCAGATACAGAAACAAGGGCATATATGCCGTTGGCTGCAGGGACGGACTCCCCTGCTCCGGTTTTTACCGTGAGCGAAGCCATCGGATATTGCCTGTTTCCTCCTGCCTTATTCAGAATGAGCTGACGGATAAGGCCGCCGCCGCGGTCATTTCCTTCATGGCGGAGCACGGTATTCCCGCATATGACGAGGAGACCGGTAAGGGCGCTGTCCGCCATGTATTTTGCCGGAGGGCCGTCCACACAAAGGACGCGGTGGTCTGTATAGTATCCGCAAAGGGCTTCGGCGCCGATACAAATGCTCTTGTTGATCATCTGAAAGCTGCCTGTCCGGAGCTTAGCGGAATAGTTCTGAATATCAATAAGACAAAAGGCAATACAATTCTGACCGGAGATTTCTACACTCTGTGGGGCAGAGATACGATCAGCGATACTCTCTGCGGACTGAAGTTCTCTATTGCGCCCCAGGCATTTTTCCAGATAAATCCCCCGCAGGCCGAAAAGCTTTATTCAAAGGCGCTTGAGTATGCCTCACTCACAAAAGACGATCTGGCTTTCGATCTGTATTGCGGAGCGGGCACTATAAGTCTGTGCCTTGCCGGTAAGGCCGGATATGTTGTGGGAGCGGAAATAGTCCCGGAAGCGATAGAAAACGCCAGAGAAAACGCCGAAGCAAACGGAATATCAAACGCGGAGTTTATATGCGGAGACGCCGGTGATGCCGCGAAGGAGCTTTTAGAGAGAGGTCTGAAGCCGAAGGTCATAGTAGTTGACCCGCCCAGAAAAGGTATGTCAGAGGCAGCGGTGGAGGCCACGGCGTCAATGGGCGCAGAGAGAATAGTATATGTATCCTGCGACCCGGCAACGCTTGCACGGGATATTCTCAGGCTTAATTCATACGGATATGAGCTGATAAAGGCAGCCGCCGTGGATATGTTCCCAAGAACCTGCCATGTGGAGACGGTGGTATTGATGTCAAGGATCAGAGAATAGCCATTAAACAAGAGGAATTCTTATATGAAAAAAGAACTGAAATTCGCTGCGAAGACGGAAAACATCGGAAAAGCGGTTGATTTTATTGAAAGTACCCTGAAACTGACTGCGCTGGAACAGAAAATCATTTACAAGAATACTCTGGCAGCGGAAGAAATGCTTGTGCAGATGATAAAAAATGCGGACAGTGAACAAAGCATCGTTACTGTTCAAATCAGCGTCGGCAAGGATAGGTCAAAGATCAGCATATCCTGCAAAGGGACAGAATGGAAGCTGGAAGATCTGGAGACGCTGCGAGAAGGGATAGATTATTCCGAGCTTGATGATGAACAGACGGTTATTATCAGCCGAATGTTGATACGCGCCCTGAGCGATGATCTGAAGCTGCGCTATTCACGCGGTATCAATTTCGCGCAGCTGAATATCCGGACGGCGAAGGCAGACCATAATCAAACAGTACTCCTGTTTATGCTGTCCGGCATCGTGCTGGGTCTGATTCTTCGCATACTGTTTCCGGAGACCGTGTGCGGATTTGTCTCGGCTAACATATTCTCCGTCGGCACAACGCTGTTTATGAATGCCGTGAAGATGATCGTGGCTCCACTCGTTTTCTTTTCCATTGCGGAAAGCATGATGGACTTTTCGGACTACAAGGTTTTCGGCAAGATCAGCGGAAAGATCATAGCGATGTACTTCTTTACAACGGCAATTGCCATTGGCGTAGGATATGCAGTTTTTCAGCTTATGCAGCCGGGTGATTCTTCCCAGCTGGATGCCCTGATGGCAGTGGCAGGCAAGACCGAGACACAGACGGCAGGCGCACTGAGCATACGCGAGATTATAACAGACATTATCCCGACTAATATGGCAAACGCGTTTCTCTCGGACAATATGCTGCAAATCATCTTTGTTGCCATACTTACGGGCATAGCGTCCTCACTGTTAGGGGAATACAGCCAGCCTGTGCAGAATTTCATTAAGGCAGCGAACAGTCTTTTCACGCGGATAACGAACATGATAATGAAGCTTCTGCCGCTGGCCACATTATGCTTTATGGCAAATTTGGTTTTGACGACGAACACGTCTTCCGTTGCATCGCTGGCAAAGTTGTTTTTTGTATCATATTTCGCGCTGCTGGTCATGTTTGTCGTCTATGCCATACTGCTTGCAGTTTTTAAAATCAACCCCGTGTCATTTTTCTTCGGGTTTAAAAAGGCTATGCTGACAGCCTTCACTACAGCTTCCAGTAACGCGACAATGCCCGTTTCCATGAAATCACTGGATGAAATGGGTGTGTCATCAAAGGTATACTCCTTCTCGATCCCATTGGGCGCTACGATCAACATGGACGGCGCCAGTATCGGCTATGTAATCACAGTGTTATTCGTGATGCGTATCTTTGGCATTCAGCCGGACGGCGGCACGCTGTTATCCCTGCTTCTTTCCGTTATGCTGCTTTCGATCGGTACACCGGGTGTTCCCGGCGCCGCTGTTGCCATGTTGGCGCTGCTGTTCAAGCAGTTTGGCATCCCTGCAGGTGCGGTAGGTTTTGTAGTCCCGTTGACTATGCTGTTGGATTACGGGCGCACGATGTCAAATGTTACCGGTGATGCCGTAGTTACAATGATCGTGGCAAAGAGCGAAGGGCTGCTGGACGAGGCAAAGCTGATGAAAAAAAGATAATGATTACAGATAGGACGGGTATTATGGATAAAAGCTTATACGAAGACATATTTAAAAGAAAATCTTTTCATCTGTTCAGAAATGTCGGTACAGATAAAATCGAACATAATGAGCTTGAGGAAATAGAACATACATTCAACAGCTTTGACAGTCTGTATCCTGAAATAAAAACCGCTATACGCATTCTTCCGGCTGCCGAAGTAGATTTCAAGAGAGACGCTGAATATTGCATCCTGATCTACAGTGAAAAGAAAGACAATTATCTTATGAATGTAGGATATATAGGTCAGCAGCTTGATCTGTATCTTGTTCATCATAACATAGGTTCGTTGTGGTTTGGCATAGGCAAGCCGGATAAAGAGACATATGAAGGACTGGATTATGTAATTATGATCGCAATTCATAAGGTCAATGATCCGTCATTATACAGAAAAGATATGTTCAAGGCGAAGAGAAAGCCTCTTGATCAGATCTGGATCGGCGAAACTCTCGGTATCGCAGAAATAGCCCGCTTTTCTCCAAGCGCCTGCAATTCGCAGCCATGGTTTGTGAAAAATGAAAACGGGACACTGACCGTCTCAAGATATAAGCAGCCAGGTAAGAGGGGCATTATGCCCGCAAAGGCAGGTTCTTATTACAATAGGATCGATCTCGGTATTTTCCTTTGTATTCTGGAGCTTTGCATGGCTCATAACAACATTGACTTTGAAAGAACATTATTCATTGACGACGGTGCAGACAGAGAATATACAAAATCAGCGGAGTACAGATATCTTTTATAAAAGAGGGCCTGAAAATGAAAATGTTAAGGGTCGAAGCTTGTATCGATAATATACCTGAGTGCGTAGATTTTATTGAAAAAGAGCTGTCGCGCTTAAACGTATCGAAGAATGAAATAAGCGCATCTATTAAAGATACGCTTATCGGGATCGTTCCGTCAGATATCATAACTCCGTTGCGGCAAACATAACCGGGGATGCGGTGGTCACGACTATTGTTGCAAGATCGGAAAACATGATAGAAACAGCTTGATTTTAGAACGTTCAAAAGAAGCTTTAATCCGTACAGCAATATGTGTAATCACACCGGGGACATATATACAGCGGGTACAGCCTTTCAAGAAATCCATGGCAATACGGACAGTCTTTTGGCCTGTCCGCTTCGGGACCGGAAACAAATGTATTTGAGTCATTCTGACCTCCGATGACCTGCGCAAGCTCGTCCCCCGTCAGCTCACGGAGTTTTCTGCTCAGGGCTTCAAGCTCCTCTTTAAGGGCGTTCAGTTCTTCTTTTGTTTTCATGGGGTTCCTCCTGTTCTTTTATTACATTTGAAAAATGTCGATACTTTTCAAATCATCCTGAGAGTTATCCGCAAGAGCGCTTACCAATAACCTCTGCTGTCATTATACACCATGTTTTTGAATTTTGCATTACCTGACATAAAATTATTCTGCCATCCATCGCACAAACAGAAGATTAAAAAAATTTAGGTAGTTATATTTACTTGGCTGTGGTACAATATATAAACAACAGCCGGACGATCATAAGTAATGCTCAACCAAAAGAGGAGGCCGAGGCAGTGAATAATAAGTTTGCGGAGCTGAGTGAAGAAGAATTGTCTCATGTTGACGGTGGATTGTGGTTTGGCATGAGGAAAGGTGCAGAACCCGTAATAGCTCCCCCGATACCCGGGCCTCCTGCCTGTTTCTCCGTCAAGGGTAAAAAGAAAGTCTCATCATGCCCCTCCCCTGCTCACTGTCCATACAGGAAGGACTGCACAAATATCAGCAATATTCTCCCCCAGAAAAGATAAAGGATGGGGCGCAAATAATCAGGAAGCATCAGGAGACAGGCATCATGGGTCTTATGACAATAGTATTAATTGTAATGTGGGCGTCGGTTGTCTTTGAAGGTATTTACGGAGTCGTAAAAGGCTATTTTTACCGCGAGCAGGAAAAAGCAAAAAAGCATGAACCCGTTGCATACCGTAAATGGGTCAGGCTCAGCGGCGTCTTTATCGCTGTCTGCGGAGTGCTCAACATTATTTGGAGCGTTTTGGATAGTGTCTCAAAGGCAGCTGATTTCAAATACACTATTTATATCATCATTACAGTGGTCGCTGTTATTGCCGCCGCAGCCGTTTCGTACACACGCATTGTTAAGCCTGCCGATAAAGCAAACGGTATTGAGAGCGAATTCGACAAGATCCTGAAAGACAATAAACAGTGACAAGGTAGTATAGAGGTAAAATAACCTCCTGTCGGGAATATGATTCATTCCGAACAGGAGGTTTCTCTTTTTATTTCAAGGTATTATCCATCCGGGGCCGGGGTGCTGTATCAAAGCTCGGATTGATCGCATAGAAGTTTCTTTCATCCAGATGCTCCTGCGCGATACGCAGCATCTCGCCAAACCGCTGATAATGCACGATCTCCCTTTCTCTCAGAAAATGAATGACATCGTTGACATCGGGATTGTCGGACAGCCTCAGAATATTGTCATAGGTAGTACGCGCCTTCATTTCCGCCGCCATGTCTTCGGCAAGGTCAGTGAGAATATCCCCCTTGACCTGCATGGTCGCCGCGGTGTATGGGAAACCTGCCGCCGCCTGAGGGAATACGCCGGCAGTATGATCGACGAAATACGCCTCCATTCCGCTTGCAATTACGGCTTCAGGTGTCAGATTTCGAGTCAGCTGCTGGATAATGGAGCCGATCATTTCCAGATGCGCCAGCTCCTCCGTTCCTATATCTGTCAGACCGGCCTTGACCTCATCGTAGGGCATGGAATACCGCTGACTCAGATAGCGGAGAGAAGCACCCAGCTCCCCGTCCGGTCCGCCGTACTGAGAAATGATGAATTTTGCAAGACGGGGATCGGGATTCTTGATTTTTACAGGATATTGAAGCTGTTTTTCATAACTCCACATCTGTCAAACACCTCCGTTCACGGGATTGGCACAGTATTCCCATGGCCAAGGTCCGTCAACCCATGAAAACCGAACACCGTTCGTCATGTAATCCGGCACAGACGCGTAATTTTTTCCTGCCTGCGAGCAGAGCTGACGGTAAGCAGCAAGCGCGGCTGTATCATTGGGGTGCGTATCGAGAAACAGCCGCAGATCCCACGCAGCAAACGGTACTGCGTATTGTGCTTTTGTCATATTATCCACGGCGGCATCCTCCTATCCTCATCCCCTCGAAGGGCAGAGCCAGCTGCGGAAACAGTGTTCCGTGTTCCAGCGCCTCCATCGGAGTATAGACATTTGGGACGAACTGCTGTATCGGCACATATGCCATTGCGAGAGAGGCCGTTTCGGGCAGATATGGAATCGGTTGATGAGTACAGCCGCAGGAGCGAGTCCCGCAGTTTGGCTGTCGTATTCTGTTCATAGAGTCTACCGTTCCTTCCTATTCCGTTTAGAGAGGCTCAACCTCTCATTCTCACTATATGCATAATGAACCGAAAGGTGAAAACCTCAGCTCTGCTGAGATATGTCCCGGGACATACAGACATGATTGAGATACTGCCATTCTTGACACATTTTCGCTATGGGGATTATAATATGACAAATAATGCGTACCGGGATAAGGAAAAGATCGGTCTGTATCTCGTCCTGCGGGAAGGCTGTGTATGGGTTTAAGAAATGGATAATAAAAGAATAACCGAATACATTGAGGAGAATGAGCAGCTCCTGATCACATATCTGCTGGATATGGTGGCCATCAATACGGAAAACGACGGCAAGCGGGCGCACGAAAAGGCTCTCGCCGAGTATCTGTACAGGGAATACGGAAAGCTGGGCATAGAAGGAGATATTTATTCTCCCGATTCTCTGCCCGGTGTAAGAGAGCACCCGGATTACCTACCCGGCAGAAATCTCGGGGACAGAACGAATTTTACCGCAAAGCTTTCCGGCAGAACCGGAGCAAAGGCGCTGATGCTGGCAGGACATATGGATACCGTACCCATCGGAGATCTTAATAACTGGACTGTTGACCCTATGGGCGCTCTTTCTGACGGCAGAGTGTACGGCAGAGGTGCCTGCGATGATAAATACGCCCTTGCGGTCAGCCTGTTTATCGTCAGAATGTTCAAAGACCTTGGCATCAGGCTTGAAAATGACCTGTATCTCACAGGCTATGTTGATGAGGAATTCGGCGGAGGAGACGGCGCTCTCTCATGCGCCCTCAAATATCCCTGCGATCTCTATGTGAACATGGACGGCCATGATTTTGAGGTCTGGAACTGTGCCAGCGGCGGTCAGAGGGTGGTACTGAATATTTCCTCACCCGAGCCGCTGGATGATTGCGGTAGCGTAATTGAGGGGCTGTATATTTCAAAAAAGCAAATCGAGGTATTCGGACAGCGAAGAATAGCGGAGCTGAAAGCCGATCCGCTCTTTTCTGACAGCAGTATCCCCGATTCGGCAATAAGGATTCTGAATATTGGAAGCGGACTTAACACCACAGACAGAAACAAAGGCTTTATTGACTTCGCTTTCTATACAAACAAGCCCCGTGAGGCTATTAAAAGCGAGCTTTCGGACTTGCTTGATTGTATTTCTTCCCGGATCGCACCGGTGGGGCTCAAAGTTAATGAGCTGTATGAGAGAAGCAGGTTTTTTAAGCACGGTCACATTGACCCCGACCACCCTGCCATAGCGCTTCTGCGACGGGCCGCAGGTGACAGACAAATTCCTGTATGTGCCGGGTGTCTGTCCGATCTGTCTCTGTTCTTTGCCGCGGCACCGGGAAAAGCCTTCAGCTTTGGGGCGGGGCGTCCCTTTGATGTCTGCGGCGGCGCCCACCAGCCGGATGAATTTATTTCCTGTGATGTGCTGAAAGAATACTGCGGCCTGATGGCTCAGTTCATTCTGCTTTGGGACACAGACGGAAAATAGCATTATAATAATTTTCCCCATACGGACAATACCCGTATGGGGAAATTTTCATTAATGGCCTATAATATCTCTGAATACCCTCATGGCGTTGCCGTTTGATATGAGATCCACCTCATCATCTGTGAAAACCCGGCACAGCGCATCCAGAATTTTCGGATAACCCGAATAGTCCTTCCATTCAAGCTCGCACTCGATACCGTCAAAGTCGGAGCCGAGAGCGAGAGCTTCAATTCCCGCCTTGTCTCGTATATGGAGCGCGTGGCGGACAACATCATCAAGGGAAGAATAGTCCGAGTCAGGGCTGAGAAATCTACTGTAAAAGTTTATTCCCACTATGCCGCCTCTGTCGCCCAGAATATGAAGCTGTTCATCAGTGAGATTTCTCGAATGATCGCACAGAGCCCTTGCGCAGGAATGGGAAGCTATGAAAGGCTTGGAAGAATACCTTGCCGCATCCATAAATCCGCCCTCTGAGAGATGGGACACATCTACCGCTATTCCGACTTCATTCATCCGCCGCAGGGCTTCAATTCCGAACGGCTTCAGACCCCTGCTGTGGAGAAGCGGGTCGGAGCTGTTTGGATATCCGAGAGTATTTTCATAATTCCATGTGAGGGCCACCATGCGCACACCTATGTCATAATACCGGTCAACATTATCAATAGAGCCGTTGAGAGTAACACCGTCCTCTACTGTCAGGATCGAACTCATATATCCGTTGTCCCGGTTATTAATAATATCCTCAATAGAAAAAGCCTCGCGTATATGCTCTCGCTCCCGTTGAAGCTCTCTTTTGTAGGCTTTGTAAGCAGCCTCAAAATAAACCTCCGGAGTGTCGTTCATTCCAAATCTGGCAGCGGCTTCATATCGAGGCACAAATATCGCAAAGCACTGAGCAAGACAGCCGCCATCGGAAAGCTTTCCTGTGCTGATATGGCAATCCTCCATTTTGCCCAGGTGCTCCCCCTTATACATTTTCATAATGCTGTCGCAGTGAAGATCAAAAATATTCATTCCATTAATTACCCTATTTGTTATTAATTTTGCATTGAAAATAGCAAATCGGCAAAATACAATAACATATATTCATTCTTCAGGTGATAGTGTGAAAATCGTAAAAACAGTCCGGCGTATGCTTTCCATGTGCAGCTTATCCTGGGAAATATTCATTGGCGGTATCCGCACAACAGCGTTGATGCTGCTGATAAGCACAGTATATCTGATACATACCGAGAGCCTGTTCGTTGACTACAACTCATATATGATGGCGCATACATTCTTTGAGATGGGACAGGCGGTGCTGATAGTCACGGTTCTTGTTTCGGCAATAATAGAGGATCAGAATTGAAAAAGGAAAAACTCCTCCCGTGTCATAAGGGCGTTCAGAGCATCAAGAAGGCTTTCGGTGGTCATGCGGGACGGCAGCTCCAATTTTGAGATCAGCTTTGCCCGCCTGTCACGGCTTCCGACTCTGCCTGTGAGCCCCATAGCGTACATATCCGCCTTTGTTATCTTTTCTCTTGTACCTGCAGGCTCTTCACTGTCAAATGTAGCGCCGGCCCTCCTCAGGGCGTCAAGAAGCATCTCGGGACTCATTCCCTCAACGCCGAGCTTTCCCTCCTTTGACGGGGAGCTTTTTCTCTTTTCTTTGCCGTAAATGTCCGGGACAAAGGCGTGCTTTACAAGTGATGGCTCGACACAGCCCTTAATGAAATTTCGTATCATAAATCCCGCACCGTCAGGGTCGGTCATCACGATTATCCCGCGGGCTTCTGCAAGCTTTCGTATATAGCTCTGTTTTTCTTTGTCATTGAATATGCCGAAGCCGGAGCTCTCAATTATGGTCGCATCGACGACCTGGCTGAGGGTATTTTTATCATAACGGCCCTCAACAATTATAACTTCTCGAACGCTATGCATTGCACTCCCCTGCCGCTATTCTCAGCACACACTCCTTCAGAAGCTCGGCGTCATCCTCAGAGGAGCTTTTTATCCTGTAATCCGTCTCCGCGCACAGCTCGACAGCCTTTTTCAGCTGAGACAGTGTGAAGCCTCGGGCAGTATTAATGGTTTTTGAGAGCGCATAGGGGTTCTTTATTCCTACGGTATCAGCCAGATACCTCGAGTCCATATTAAAGTCGATAACCATCCTTGCGGCATATAGCCTCCTCATCTGCATACCCAGCATTGCAAGTATGGGAATAGGGTCATTATTCTTGTCGGAGAGCAGCTCTGCCAGAACAGCCATCGCGGAATTAAACTTTTTTTCTGCGATAAAGTCTGTCATATCGAATACTACCGCCTCCGGAATACGGTTTGCGACCGCTTCAACATCATTGACGGTTATTTTATCGCCCTTTGCGTAGGCACTGATCTTGTCAATTTCGGGGATGAGTCTGGACATCAGGGTGCCGCTGATGAACATTAGCCGCTGGGCAGCCTCAAGCTCTATGCTCTTTCCCGCGGCCGCAAATCTCTTGCTTATCCAGTTGGTAAGGTCTCCGGTAGACTGGGTCGTGAACTGAAGCTCTTTTCCATTTGTTTTCAGGGTCTTAATAAGCTTTAGTCTGCCGTCAGGCTCATACTCTGCCTGCTGAGTGAAGACGCAGGTGCAGTAGTCCGGAATATCCGACAGAAGCCTGATTATTTCTTCCGAATTTTTAAGTTTATTGATATCGGCGTTTCGTATCTCCACGAATGTGCGCTCGGTCATAAAGGGGACGGAATCAAGAGCCTGCTGCAGATCGTCGGATAAAAGCTCGGGGCCGTCAAGTCTCCTGTAACTGAAATCATCCTCACCCTCCGGAATACAGGTCTGTTTCAGCTTCTCAAGATACCTCTCCTTGAGGTAATCTTCCTTTCCCCAGAGAAGGTACAGGCGGCGCGGGCCATTGAGAGAAAGCTCCTTTATCTCCGCTCCGTAATTCAGTTTTACGGTCTCTTTTGCCATCTTAGTAACCTATCCTTAATTCTACCGTGCCTGTCAGGTCTGTTCTGAGGACATTATACCCTGCCGCATATAACCTTTCAAGGGTTTCTTCATGGGGATGACCGTATGTGTTATATCCGGTACTTATTATACCGCAGTCCGCGCCCAGATTACGAAGAAAATGATCGAAGCTGGAATACCTGGAACCGTGGTGGGCCACCACAAGGGTATCCACATCGGAAATACCGTGCTTTCGCATTATGCCCAGCTCGGCCTCACCTGAGCTGTCTCCGCTGACAAAGACCCTATGACCGCGAATTTCCATAAGGGCCGTCAGAGATTTGTCCTCCTCCTCTTCTCCGGCGGGAGGGGTAAAGATATGTATGACAATATCTTCGGCCGATACATCTGTGTCGGCGGTAATCTTTCTGACTTCCGTATTATGCCTGCGGGCAGAAGCCGTGATGACATCAACAGCCGAAGGGTCGTAACTGCTGAAATCAGGGATCAGTATGGTGTCTACGGGAATAAGCTCAAGCAGAGTCTCAATGCCGTTTATGTGATCGGAATGGTAATGGGTCAGCATGAGAACATCCACCTTATCCCGCCCCCTGCTGTACAGGTATTCCGCCGCCTTATCCCCGGCGTTATCTGAGGAGAAAACATTGCCGCAGTCGATCATTACGGTACAATCACCCGACAGCGCGGCAATGGACTGTCCCTGTCCCACATCTATTACAGCAAAGGAGGCCGGCCCGTATCTGTATTCATGATCGGAGGCCGTGAAAACAACGGCGAGAACAGCCAATGAGACGACGATCGTGACCCCTATCTTCAGATATGTTCTGAAATTCAGGAAAAACATAAGAAGAATTATTATCACTGTGACTGCAAGCCAAAGCCATGCACCCTTTGTCTCAACATAGAGGACGCTGTAAGGAATTGATGACACAAAGCTGATAACGGCGTAAATGTACTTCACAAGCAGAGAGCAGAGCCGGACCGCAAGCTCCCCTATTATTCTGACCCTCCCGAAGATGCAGCAGAACCAGCCAAGTCCGAAGCAAAGAGAGACGCTCCAGAGCGCCGCGATATTTGTCAGAACAGAAAGAAGGGGTATGTATCCGAAATGAATGGCCGACAGAGGTATAACAAATATCAGAACAGAGACAGATGATGCGATAATGCCGAAAACATAAGTGATCGGCTTATAATGGCGCTCTTTGGGGAGAAGCGAGAGCAGAAAACTATATATTCCATCACCGAAGAGAGCGATACCGGCCATAGCGCCGAATGACAGCTGTAAGCTGATGCTCTGAGCGGCAAAGGGATTTATAAGCAGAATGAGCGCAAGAGCCGTCAGGAGCGCCGTCGGAAGATCGTTCTCCCTAACTAACAAGACGGAGGACAGCGCAAATGTCTGCATTATTGCCGCCCGTACTACCGACGGTGAAGCTCCGGTCATAACAGCAAAGAGCCAGATGATCAGAATAGAGACGACGCAGCCGCTTTTTGTCTCACCAAACAGAAATTTACTGATCGCTATCAGAAATGCAATATGCATACCGGAAACAGCTACGACATGAGAAAAACCGGAACGGCTGAGAGCGGTGGAGACAGCGGTATCATTGTTGAGCTCGCTCCTGTCTCCCAGAAGAAGAGACTTCATAAACGGAGATATGTCCTCATCAAAAAGATAATCCACTCTGTTTCCGAGGATGTAATTGATGCGCTGCGGCAGACACTTCAGAACACCCGCCTTCCTGCTGAGTGCGACAGGCTGTTTTACGGTCAGTTTAAAGTAAATATCCTTCGAGTTGTAATGGTCATAGTCCTGTCCGTAGCGTATATCGGCCTGTGAGAATAGGGCGTTTACATACACAGCGTCGCCTATTTCATACTCTGAAATTGAGCCGGTATAATCATAGAGAACGGCATTGAGCTTCGGGGCATTGCCCTCAATGATCTTCACCCGGGCAAAAGAGTAGGCATCATAGCTTTTCGGCATGGACAGTATTCTGACGCAAACCGTATTTGAGGTACCGTTAAGCTTTTCCGCCGCTCCTTTGGTGAAATAGCTCTGGACGGAATAGTTAATTATGCCGAAGAACACGCCGACGGCGGCAAAATAAACTATCCTCTCAACCTTCGACTTCCGCGAAAAAAGGAAAAAAGCCGCAATAAAACAAGCCGCAGCGATCATAAGGCACCTATAGCGATCTATATCCAGATAGCACGCCACAGTAATAACAGCCGAAAACGCTCCGCAGGATATTGCAAGCTTTCTCATATCTCACCCTACTATGATTTCCGCAGGATGGAATGACCCACCCTGCGGATAATTTTTATCATACTGCTTTATATGGCAAAACAGTATCAGATGATTTTCTCTCCCAGCTTTACACCGCCGAGAATATGGAAGTGCAGATGCATGACGGTCTGACCGCCGTCTTCTCCGCAGTTATTGATCACGCGGAAGCCGGAGTCCAGCTTTTCGGACTTTGCGATCTTGGCGATAGCCTCAAAGCACTTTGCGACCAACATGGAGTTTTTATCGTCGATCACTGCGGCGCAGCAGATATGCTCCTTGGGAACGACGATGATGTGAACAGGGGCCTGGGGATTTATATCCCTGAATGCGTATACATACTCGTCCTCGTAGACCTTTGAACTGGGAATTTCCCCGGAAATGATCTTGCAGAAAATACAGTCAGCCATAATACAGCTCCTTTTTTAAAAATCAAATATCCTTTGCGTGCTCAAAAACAAATTCGTCAACGGTCGCAAGAGCGTTATCCAGCTTCATAAGATCCTTGCAGCCGCCCATTGCAGACTCGGGCTTACCGCCGCCGCTGCCGCTGCACTGAGAGCATATGTGCTTGATAAGCTCTCCGGCACGGATACCGCGGGCAACAGCATTCTTGCAGCATACAGCCAGCATCGTGGCCTTTTCTCCCTCGGTAAAGGTGAGAACCGCCACCACATTGTCGTACTTGTCACGGATCATGTCACCCATCTGGCGCAGGTCGGCAGCATTGTCAACACCGTTTGTGATGGTGACGATGCTAAGGCCCTTGACCTCCTTGGAGTTAAGCATGATATTGTCTGCCTGACCGGACAATATCTGATCCTTTGCCTGCTGGAGAGCCTGCTTGAGCGCCTTGGTCTCCTCAACGCTGGATTCGATCTTGCTCAGAATATCGGTGGATCTGGTCTTGAGCTTATCTGCGGCCTCTTCGAGCAGAGTATTCACATTTTCAAAAAACCGGATAGACTCAAGGCCGGTATATGCCTCTATCCTTCTGACACCGGATGCGACAGAGCCTTCGGAGATCAGCGCGAACATACCGATCTTTGCGGTGTTGTCCAGATGAGTGCCGCCGCAGAATTCAACGGATGCATCGCCCATCCTGACAACACGGACCACCTCGCCGTACTTCTCGCCGAACAGGGCGGTAGCGCCCATCTTCTTTGCCTCCTCAATAGGAAGAACGAGAGTCTCAACATCGTCACCGTCCAGGATCAGGTGATCCATAATAAGCTCGACCTGCTTTATTTCCTCCGATGTCATGGCGGAGAAGTGAGTAAAGTCAAAGCGGAGATGGTCAGGCTCAACCAGAGAGCCTGCTTGATGGACATGATCGCCCAGAACGGCAACAAGCGCGGTCTGAAGCAGATGAGTTGCGGTATGGGCACGGCGGATGGCCTTGCGGCGGTCCGGGTCATAGGTGACAGTGACCTTTTCTCCAAGCTTCAGCTCTCCCTGAACAAGCTTGCCGTAGTGCATAAACTTGCCGCCCTTGTTCTTCTGGACATTGTTCACATGAAATTCAGCGCCGTCACAGCGGATAATACCGTGGTCGGAGACCTGCCCGCCCATCTCGGCGTACAATGTGGTTCGGTCAAGAACAACTATGGCCTCCTTGCCGGCGAACAGAGTTCCGCAGAACTCGCCGTCTTCGACGATTGCAAGGACAGAGGCCTCGGTTGTGTCCTTATCGTAACCCTCAAAAACGGTCTCAGGCATATCCTTGCCGAAATCAATACCGGCCCAGCCCAGATCGCCGAGAGCCTTTCTTGCCTCTCTTGCGCGAACACGCTGCTCCTCCATAAGAAGCTTGAAGCCGTCTTCATCAACGGTCATTTCATAATCTTCGCACATCTCAACAGTCATATCAATGGGGAAGCCGTAGGTATCGTAGAGCTTGAAAGCATCCGCGCCGGAGAACACAGTCTCATTCTTTCCCATGTGAGATGCAAGCATTTCCTTGAAGATCTCAAGTCCCGCGTCGATAGTTTTCGCAAAATTTTCTTCTTCGCTCTTCACGACACGGGTGATGTAGGACTGCTTCTCAACAAGCTCAGGGTACTGGAACTCGTTCTCGTGAACAACAGTCTCAATGACATTGTACAGGAAGGGCTCATTAACGCCCAGAAGCTTTCCGTGACGGGCAGCGCGTCTGAGCAGACGGCGAAGCACATAGCCTCTGCCTTCATTGGAGGGCAGAACACCGTCACAGATCATGAAGGTGGCGGAACGGATATGGTCGGTGATAACACGCAGAGAAACATCCATTTTCTGGCTTTTGCCGTAGGATGCGCCGGTAAGCTCGGTGACTCTGTTGGTGATATTCATAACGGTATCAACATCAAACAGAGAGTTCACTCCCTGACATACAACAGCCAGACGCTCAAGACCCATGCCCGTATCGATATTCTTCTGGACAAGCTCGGTGTAGTTATTATGGCCGTCATTATCGAACTGGGAGAAGACATTGTTCCAGACTTCCATGTAACGGTCACAGTCGCAGCCCACGGTGCAGTCCGGCTTACCGCAGCCGTATTGCTCGCCGCGATCATAGTATATCTCAGAGCAGGGGCCGCAGGGACCTGCGCCGTGCACCCAGAAGTTATCGGCCTTGCCGAAACGGAAGATGCGCTCCGCGGGGATGCCGATCTCCTTGTTCCAGATCTCAAAGGCCTCTTCGTCGTTCTCGTATATAGAGGGGTAAAGACGGTCGGGATCAATGCCCACCCACAGGGGAGAGGTCAGAAACTCCCAGCTCCACGCGATAGCCTCATGCTTGAAGTAGTCGCCGAAGGAGAAGTTGCCCAGCATTTCAAAATAAGTGCCGTGGCGGGCGGTCTTGCCGATGTTCTCAATATCTCCGGTACGGATGCACTTCTGGCAGGTGCAGACACGGTGACGGGGCGGCTCCTGCTCACCCTTGAAGTAGGGCTTCATAGGCGACATGCCTGAGTTTATGAGGAGCAGACTGGCATCGTTCTGCGGGATAAGTGAGAAGCTGGGCAGACGGAGATA
>JAZUJF010000252.1:0-4664 GCA_045642585.1 Candidatus Limivicinus sp. | reverse complement strand
TTTCCTTAGTCATTTAACCGCCTCCACCTATATCAAAAAAAGGCGTGTGCAAAATCACACGCCTCTGTTCTGCTTTTTGAAATTACTCGTCGAAATCGGCATCGATAAGTGCGGACAGGGTATCGATAGCCTCATCCTCATCGGGACCGTCAGCGATAATATTTATAGCAGTGCCTTTGACAATGCCGAGGGAGAGAACACCGAGAAGACTCTTGGCGTTAACGCGCCTCTCTTCCTTCTCGACCCAGATGCTTGACTTGAACTCATTGGCTTTCTGAATGAAGAAAGTTGCGGGTCTGGCGTGAAGACCTACCTGATTATTGATGACTACTTCTTTGTTTCTCATACTTGCCACTCCTTATGTTTAATAAGCATAAATGTGATTGTATTGTACCAAACAATTGTTAAATCGTCAACAGCTTTCGATTTATTTGTAGTAATACATATTAAACATCGACAGGAAACGCGTTTTTTATTTCAGTTCCACAACAGTGACTCCGTCCTCACCCTCTCCGTACCTGCCCAACCGGAAGGATTTTACAAATCTGTTCTTTTTCAGCATCTGCTGAACAGTGCTTCGCAGGACGCCCGTACCCTTGCCGTGGACTATCGTGACGGTGGAGAGTCTTGCCATTACGGCATCGTCAATGAAACGCTCGGCTGTTATTTCCGCGTCAATGGCCTCCATTCCGCGCAGATCAACGGTAGTCTCCATGGCGCTGCGCAGCTGTGTGCCCGTACCGTTCTGAGGCTTTTTCCGCTTGACAGGTGCCTCGTCCTCTATCAGAAGTACCTCGTCCTCTTTGGCGGTGATATTCATGATGCCTGCCCGCAGAGTCAGTACTCTGTCCTGAGAGACGGAGATGACCTCCGCCTTCATGCCCATGGACTTGACCTTCACGGTATCACCGGCTTTTACGGGTCGGGAGGATGTCTGCTCCTGCTCACCGGCGGCGTTATCCTTGCGAAGAGCGTCCTCTGCCGCATTCAGCTTGCGGCGAAGCTCGGCCCTTGCCTCGTTGAGCTTCTGGGTGTTCTCCTGATCGTTTACCCGGGAGCGCATATCATCCAGCTCCCTGAACACGCTCTCCGCCGTCTGTCTGGCTTCGTTTATTATCTCCTCGGCCTGCCGTCTGGATTTAACTTCCGCTTTTTCAAGCCTGACCTCCAGCTCTGCCTTGAGGAAGCTTGCTTTTCTTGCGCTCTCCTGTGCCTCACGGAGCTTTCTGGCGGTCTCCTCACGGTCACGCTCCAGCATTCTGCGTGTCTGCTCCAGCTTCTCTATGGTATCCTCAAAGCTGGCTGTCTCGGTGCCGATGCGGCCCCTGGCATCCTGAATAATGCTCTCATCAAGACCCAGACGCCTTGAAATGGCAAAAGCGTTGGATTTTCCGGGGATGCCGACCAGCAGACGGTATGTGGGTCTGAGAGTCTCCACATCAAATTCGCAGGAGGCGTTCTGAACTCCCTTTTCGTTTGTGGCGTAGACCTTCAGCTCCGCGTAATGGGTGGTGGCGGCGATGAACGCGCCCCTGTGTCTGGCGTGCTCAATCACGGCTATTGCCAGTGCCGCACCCTCCGCGGGGTCAGTGCCCGCGCCCAGCTCATCGAAGAGCACCAGTGAACGCTCGTCACATTCCGATATGATATTGACTATATTTGTCATATGGGCAGAGAAAGTGGAAAGGCTCTGCTCAATGCTCTGCTCATCGCCTATATCGGCGAGAATATGGGAAAATACGGGCAGATTGCTGCCGTCATCGGCGGGAATATGCAGGCCACACTGGTTCATTGCTGCGAGAAGGCCGATAGTCTTTATTGATACGGTCTTGCCACCGGTATTGGGGCCGGTAATAACGAGAGTGTCGAAGTCCTCGCCAAGCTCAAGGCTTATCGGCACGGCCCTGGCCTGATCTAGCAGCGGATGCCGGGCCCGATGAAGGATTATACCCCTGCTCTCAGTGGAGCAGGGCATACAGTTCAGCTTATAGGACAGCTTTGCCTTGGCAAATATCAGGTCAAGGCGCACAAGAATATAATAATCGGAGGATATATCCTCGGCGTGCTGGGCACAGTCAGCGGAGAGCTCGGCTAAAATGCGCTCTATCTCCGCCTTTTCCTTCGCTGCCAGCTCTCGCAGCTCATTATTGGCCTTTACGGCGGCCATAGGCTCCACGAACAGTGTTGCACCGGATGATGAAACATCGTGAACAAGTCCGGAAATGGCCCCCTTGTGCTCTGCCTTCACCGGCACAACGAAGCGATCGGAGCGCATGGTAATGATGGGCTCCTGCAGGGCCTTTGCGTAGCCGGGAGAGGAAATGATCTTCTGCAGGGCGTCCCTGGCTCTGGCGGCAGCGGCACGCATCTGGCGGCGGATCGAGGAGAGCTCAGAGGATGCGGCGTCGGCTATCTCGTCCTCGCCGGTAATTGATGCGGTTATCTTTTCCTCAAGGAATTTATTGGCGCGCAGGGCATAGAAAAGATGGTCAATGGATGTCTTGCCCACTGTGTCGTCGGCAATATAGCCCCGGACGAGTCGGGCGCACTGGAGCACTCTGGCAATATCCAGAAGCTCCTTTGTGTTGAGGCTGCCGCCGAGATCTGCTCTTGACAGAGATGGGCGCACATCCTTTACTCCGGAGAAGGAGGGGCTGCCTCGAACGACCATCATGGTCTTTGCCGCGGTCGTCTCCTCCACTCTGCGCCGCACCTCCGCCGGATCATAGGCAGGAGACAGAAGCATGGCCTGCTCTCTGGCGGACTCCCCTACCGCCTCCTGAGAGAGCATTGAGAGAACAGCGGGCAGCTCAAGGGTATTAAGTGATTTATCGGTAAAACTCATGTCATTCTGATCCTTATTTTTTTCCAGTAATCAAGGGTCTGGAAGCCTCGCTCCATATGGGTGAGAAGATACCTCTCGGAAGCATGGCTCAGTCTCCCAAGGGCGGGCTTATCTACGGAAAAGCTGAACAGCTGCTTTGCCGGGGCGGAGCAGATGTAGCGCACAGCCTCAAGGGATGAGGGACACAGGGGCACGCTCTCTTCCCCGCCTTTAAGGCATTTACGGCAGGACAGAGTGCCCGACTCCAGCATCAGCACAGGGTACTCAGGCTCATTGTCACCGCAGGCAATACAGCGGCTCACCTCCGGGCAGAAGCCGGATAATGCCATCAGGCGCAGTTCAAAGGCGGCCTTTATAAGCTCCCGGTCATACATTCCCCGGCTGAGGGCATAGAGAGAATTGAGAATAAGCTGCAATAGTTCCGGCTCCGGCTGCTCCTCGGGGGCAATAGCGTCGATACACTCGGAGAAGTAGCTTGCCAGAGAAAAAAGCTCAATATCCTCACGCAGACCCTGAAAGCCCTCTATTACGCTGCCCTCGTTCACCGTCCACTTGCCCTTGTTGCCGAAGAGCACAAGCTGGGAATAGGTGAGCTGCTGGGTGGAAGCGGAGGTCTTGCTGCCCTTGCGCAGCGCGCCCCGGGCCTTGACGGTCATTTTGCCGTCGGCAGAGGTCAGGACGGTGAGGATGCGGTCGGCCTCCTTGTACCTCACCTCACGCAGTACAAGGGCATCGGTCGTCAGAAACATATATGTACCTCACGCATAAGGTGTTTAAACTCTCGTCAGCCCCGACTGTCAGGGCTGTTTTGAGTATCATACTCCTGTGCCCGGGAAAGAAGCCAGAACACAGGATCCCCGGTCTCGATAAATGTCTGCCAGAAGGTATCGTTCACAGCTTAACCACCTCTCTCCGAAAGTACATGGTTAGTATCTGTAAAGAGGCGGTATATAGCTATGGTAATTTATAGGGAAGCGATGATCACTGCTCGGTAAAGCCGAAGTTGCGCAGAGACGCCACGGAATCACGCCAGTTCTCCCTGACCTTTACCCATGTCTGGAGATTGACCCTTGTGCCCATAAACTCCTCGATATCCTCACGGGCAAGCTGGCCGATTTTCTTGAGCATTGCGCCCTTCTTGCCGATGATTATTCCCTTATGGCTGTCCTTCTCGCAGTATATGGTAACCTCAAGGTCGATAAGGCCGTTATCCCGCTCGGAGAACTTCGTTACCTCAACGGCAGTTCCGTGGGGTATCTCCTTGTCCAGGCAGCGCAGCAGCTTTTCACGCACGAGCTCGGCGCAGATCTGGCGCTCCGGCTGGTCGGTGATCATATCGTCGGGGAAAAGATGAGGCCCCTCAACGGCGTACTTGTCCAGCTCCTCCAGAAGTTCGTTCAGACCCTCGCCTGTCCTGGCTGAGATGGGAATGATGGCGTCAAAATCATAGAGAGAATTGTACATGGCCATGATTTCAAGGAGCTTCACCTTGTCTATTGTATCGATCTTATTGATGACGAGCACAGCGGGTGCGCCGCACTGTCTGAGACGCTCGATAAGCGCCTCCTCCTGAGGACCCGCGGACGCCACCGGCTCTACGAGCAGCAGAACGCAGTCCACATCGGCAACACTCTCGTTGACCACGTTCACCATGTAGTCGCCTAAGCGCGTTCTGGGCTTATGGAAGCCCGGAGTGTCCATCAGTACGAACTGGGTATCACCCCGGCTGACGATGGCGGTGATGCGGTTTCTGGTAGTTTGCGGCTTATCGGAGACGATGGCGATCTTCTCGCCTGTCAGAGCGTTTGTCAGTGTGGAT
>JAZUJF010000251.1:0-6816 GCA_045642585.1 Candidatus Limivicinus sp. | reverse complement strand
GTTAGCCCGATGCGATAAGCGCGAGTAAATACTCGTTGCAAAGTCCTTTTGACTTTGTCAACGAATTGAAAGAGCGTCCCACATACCGTGAGACGCTCTAAGGGTTCTGGCTATGTCCGGATCACTCGTTTTCAAATGTCAGCCTGTAGCCGTCATTCTCCTTTACAAACACCTTGTCCAGATCTTCGTTGGCCCATGATTTGTCAAAGGGCAAATCAAAACGGACGCAGGTACCGCAGGACGCGGACAGTCTGCGGGGTACGGGCATCATGACTGCCGCTGTATCCCCTGCCTCATCCAGCGTTTTTTTCAGTCTGAGAGCACCCAGATGGGTGTGAAAAGTGGCGATCTGTTCCATATGTTTAACGATCCTTACTCAATAGTGAGCTCATATTGGCCGTCCAGCTCTTTGGTGGTGACCTTGTGGCCGGCATTGGTTGCGAAGCGGGTGACATTCTGCATGGGGGTCTTATCGTCTACAAGGACCTTCAGGGGAACGCCGTTTCTGTCCAGAGCGTTCTTGGTCATGAGGACGGGCTGGGGGCAGGAATAGCCTCTTGCGTCAACGGTAGTCATGCTCTTAGTCCTCCTTTTTGCAGTTGGCGGCAGCGATGATAACGGTGATAATGATGCAGATGACGACTGCGATCTTGCCGTTGAGAGTGGTGCCCTTGCCGGAGGATGCCAGACCGAAGTTGTGGCAGAACGCGGCGCCGACGGTCATACCCAGAACAGCCAGAGTGCTGTCAGAGGAGCCGGAGCCCGCAAGGATCAGCTGACGCAGAGGGCAGCCGCCCAGGAGCACGGATGCCAGACCGACAAGAGCCATGCCGAGGAATGCCCAGATGAAGTTTGCATCAAGGAGAGCGTTGTAGGAAACAGGCTGTCCGTCAAAGCCGAGAGTGAACTTGCCGGTGATGAGGTTGCCCACGAGGACAGCCACGAACACTGCCACGAAGCCCCACAGGAGGTGGAAATCCTTGAACATCATGGCGTCACGGATACCGCCGGCCATGCAGAAGCGGGACTTCTGAGCCAGAGCGCCGACGATGAGACCTGCTGCCAGAGAGATAGCGATAGCGGCGTGCTTGGAGCCGGGAGCTTCCTCAGAGAAGGCCAGCAGTGCGGGGAAGGCCAGAAGGATAACAAGAAGTCCCACATTGATCGCGGGCAGAGCAAATCCCTCAATGGCGGGAACCTTGTAGCTGCGCTTGAAGGAGAAGCCCTTCTTCAGGAATATAGTGCCGACGCCGACACCTGCCACGAAGCCGAGCAGACCGATGACAGCGTTTCCGTCACCGCCGCCAAGACGGATGACCATACGCAGGGGGCAGCCGAGGAACATGAGCGCGCCGACCATAACGGCAAAGCCAAGCACGAAACGGCTTACGGGAGCGGAGCCGCCGGTAGCCTTGAATTCCTTGCCCAGAAGCGCCATTATCATGGAGCCGAGGACGATACCGATAATTTCGGGGCGGGCGTACTGGACAACGGCAGCCGAGTGCATTTTCACAGAGCCGGCGATGTCACGGATGAAGCAGGCGATGCAGAAGCCCATGTTGCCGGGGTTGCCGCTTGCTACAAGAATTACGGACGCGATACCGACTACAAGGCCGGTAATGATAACAAACAGATTATCCTTGATTTTGTTCATTTAATATATCTCCTTTTCGGTACATCAGCCCGGCCATATGGGACATCAGCCTTATCCCATCGGCAATGTGTACCTTTTTAATTGATAGGTGCGGTATTCAGCCTTACCGCGCCTCCCAATAATGGGCAAAAGAAGAATATGGTATGTGGTAGGAGGTTGTCTTACTTCTTCAGAAGAACTCTCCTGTCTCCCACCAGCTTGGATATCTTGACAGAGTCAAAATAATCCAGGAAGTACTGGGCGTATTTTCTTGAGATACCCATCTTTGTTCTGAAATCAGCGAGGGCGACCGTGTCGCTGTCGGCAAACATCCCGGTAAAGGTATCCAGCGCCTTTTTGCAGGCGGTGCCGTGGCAGGTAACGGTGGGGTTCAAAGCCACCAGAATACCGTCCTTTACCATTCTCGCTGTCACCTGTCTGCACAGCTTTGCCCTGTCGCCGAATGATTCGGCCACATCCGCATTAAGCGGAGGCTCAATGCCGCACCTCAGGTAATATTCTTCAATTTCAGACTGGATCTTTATCTGCTCGGGGGTGTATTCTGTCTGGAACGACGGCAGGGACACGCTGCTTCCGACTATTCTCAGCTTGCCCTTTTCCTTGAGATGTCCGAGAATTGCATCGGCGGTCTTAGGATAGTACTTGAAAAGTCTTGTCCTCAGCTCGCTCAGGCTCATGCCCTCCATAAGGCTCTGGGCCTCATGGTGCTTTTTAAGGATCTCAGTGGCCGTCTCCTCGAGATTTTCAAGGGTCTTCCTGGTAATGTAGCCTCCCTGTATTTTCAGGGTCACACCCATCTGCTGCAGCTCCTGAATGGCGGCGTGCACAGCCTTTGCGGAAAGACCGCTCTGATTTGCAAGCTCCGCTTCCTTTATGAGTCCGTACTCACTGTCCTCGATCATCTGGAAGACCCTGTTTACGGGAGTCGAGTTCAGCCTGTCAAGTCTCACAAACTCCTCCTCGCTGTTGAGCTTGATATGGCGCTCCTTCATATCGAGGATAGTGCCGCCGCCCACAGTGACCATCGGAGAGAAGAAGCGGATGATAAATCTGTCAAGATTTCGGGCGACTATGGTGTCATCCTTAAAGCTTATCTGGGCGTATGTCTTTTCCCCGGGCTTCAGCTCCGATCTGTCCAGAAAACGGATCTTGCAGACCTTTTCCTGAGTGCCCTGATAGAAATGGAGGAAGGAGTGGTTTTTCACCCTGTATGGGGAGGTCTCGGTCAGCTCCACCTCAACGGTTATCTGATTTGTCTGGAACATGGTGCCGGGCTGGGCGATAATACAGCCGCGCTCAATGTCCTTCTTGTCGATACCGGCAAGATTGATAGCCACGCGCATTCCGGCCTCCACAGACTCCACCTTAACATCGTGGTTCTGCAGCTCTCTGGCCCTGGTCTCCAGCATTTCCGGGTACACCATAGCCTCGTCTCCGCTTCTCATCACGCCGTCTATCAGGGTGCCTGTGACGACCGTACCGAAGCCCTTGATGGAGAACACTCTGTCCACAGGCAGTCTGAACGGCTTGTCCGCGGCTCTGGCGGGAGAATTTTCCACCAGCTCCACTATCTTCTGTTTCAGCTCCTCAAGGCCCGCGCCGGTATAGGCGGACACCGGGATCATGGGCGCGTTTTCAAGGAAGCTGCCTCTGACCTGCTCTCTGGTGTCCTCCATGACTGTCTCCAGCCATTCCTCGTCGGCCATGTCGCTCTTGGTAAGTACGATTATACCGTTTTTCACATTCAGCAGTGTAAGTATGTCCAGATGCTCTCTGGTCTGGGGCATGAAGCCCTCATCGGCCGCCACCACCAGCATGACGACATCAATTCCGGTAGCGCCCACAAGCATATTGTGGATAAGCCGCTCGTGCCCCGGAACATCAACGATACTGGCGGTCTGACCGTTGGGAAGGACAAGCTGTGCAAAGCCTATCTCAATGGTAATGCCCCGCTTCTGCTCCTCCTTCAGTCTGTCGGTATCGACACCGGTGAGAGCCTTGGTGAGGCAGGTCTTGCCGTGGTCAACATGCCCGGCTGTGCCGATAACAAGATGCTTCATTGCCGCACCGCCTTTCCGGCGTGTGCTATTCTGCCGATCGCCTCCGCGATCTCGTCCATATCCCCCTCAAGAAGAGTGCGGGTGGAGAAGAGCACATTGTCCCTGCTGATGCGGGCAACGATGGGAACAGCGTTTTCACGCAGAGCCTTTTCGATCTCCTTAGTATCCAGCCAGTTGAGCTGGAGCGAGACGGCGGCGCCCTCAAAGGATACGCCGGGAAGAGAGCCGCCTCCGGCCTCGTCCTGAACATCAATGACCGATGTAACTGCCTCCGGAGCGGCCTCCGCGATCTTCTGCCGGAGCTGTCTTGCGCGGCGGACACACTCCTCCCCGGAGAGAGAGAGCATATTCAGCGCCGGGATGTTATCGACTGCCAGCTGCGGCTCCACACTGTAGCGCAGAGCATACTCCAGTCCCGCCAGAGACAGCTTGTCTATTCTCAGCATTCTGGTGAGATGGTTCTTCTTTATTCTGTTCACAAGCTCCTTTTTGCCCACGATAACACCGGCCTGACAGGAGCCCAGCAGCTTGTCTCCGGAGAAGCAGACAATATCCGCGCCCGCTCTCAGGCACTTGCCCGCCACATGGCCCTCATCGTGGAGGCCCAGATTTTCGCAGGGGAACAGGAAGCCCGAGCCGAGATCGTAAAGCAGCAGAGCCTTCTTCTCCTTTGCGATCTTCGCCAGCTCCTCAATATCCACGGACTCGGAAAAGCCCATGATCCTGAAGTTTGAGGTGTGGACCTTCAAAAGCACCTCTGCGCCCTCATCACAGGCATCACTGTAATCATAGGGATGGGTCTTGTTTGTGGTGCCGATCTCCATAAGCTCCGCGCCGCTTCGTGCCATTATCTCCGGCACACGGAAGGAGCCGCCTATCTCAACCAGCTCCCCACGGGACACAGCCACCTTTTTTCCCTCGCAGAGGGTGTTCAGCATAAGGAACACAGCTCCGGCGTTGTTATTGACCACCATCGCGGCCTCGGCGCCGGTCACCTGGCACAGAAGCTCCTCCACATGGCTGTACCTGCTGCCCCGCTCGCCCTTCTCCAGATCGTACTCAAGATTTGAGTAGCCGGAGGCCACGGCGGCAATATGCTCTGCGGCGGCCTTGCCCAGAGGGGCGCGGCCAAGATTTGTGTGCAGAACTACACCGGTGGCGTTGATAACACGGCGCAGCGAATAGATATCGCCGCTGCCGAGCTTTGTTACGACCGCGTCGGCGATCTCATCGGCAGAGGGGACAGAGGAGACAGCGCCGGAGAGAATAGCCCGGCGGATGCGGTCGGTACAGTTCTTTACAGTCTCCTTTACTATCTCATAGGGATACTTCTCCACAGCCTCCCTGATAACAGGGTGGGCCAGAAGAATGTCGGTTTTGGGAATTTTTCTGAGAAGAGAATTATTCATAACAAATTCCTTTGTTCAGTTCAGGCCTTCACAAAATAACCGTCGTCACCAATGGCTACCGCCTTTCCGATAACGAAACAGGGAACGCCTGAGTTTTTAAGGTTTGCGCTGAGCTTTTCCGCGTCGGCTTCGCTGAGTGCGAACAGAAGTCCTCCGGAGGTCTGAGGGTCGAACAGCACATCCGTGAGCTCCAGCGGCAGCGCGTCCAGCATGGTCTTTGGTCCGAAATGGTCACGATTGCGGTAGGCCCCGGCGGGGACAAGTCCCATGCGTGCCATTTCCAGAGTCTCCGGCAGGATTGGAATACTATCCGCATCCACCGTGATGCACACGCCGCTGCCCTCGGCCATCTCGCACAGATGACCGGCAAGGCCGAAGCCGGTGATGTCGGTGCAGGAGTGTATCTCTATCCCTGCGGCGGCCTCGGCGGCATATTTATTCAGTGTACGCATACTGTCAACAGCGCGCCCCATGGCGTCCTCCCCCAGAAGACCGCCCTTGTAAGCGGTGGTGAGGATGCCGGTGCCCAGAGGCTTAGTCAGGATGAGCACATCCCCCACTCTGGCAGAGCTGTTGAGCATGACCTTCTTCGGGTCAACAAGTCCGCTGACGCAGAGACCGTATTTGGGCTCATTATCAGCTATGGTGTGTCCTCCCACTATGGGGCAGCCTGCCTCTGTGGCCTTGGAAGCGCCGCCTTCCAGTATCTTTCCGGCGATGTCAAGGCTCAGACAGTTGGGGAAGCACAGAAGATTCATCGCGTGTGTGGGTCGGGCGCCCATTGCATATACATCGGACAGGGCGTTTGCCGCCGCTATCTGGCCGAATATGAAGGGGTCATCGACCATGGGAGGGAAGAAATCAACGGTCTGGACAAGAGCCAGATCATCGGAGATACGGTACACACAGGCATCATCCGAGGTGTCAAAGCCCACCATAACATTGGGATCTTCCACTTTCGGTAAATCGCGCAGGACCTGCGCGAGGGCTCCGGGAGCCAGCTTTGCGGCTCAACCGGCCGAGGCAACCATTTCGGTCAGCTTTTTGTCTGCCATATCTTCTTTCCTCCTTTCATATATGTGATACAATACCGCACCGCGTTCAGTATCAGGCAGATACTCCCTGCCTGAAGATACTCTTTATTGCCTGCACTGCGGTATCGACTTCTTCTTCGGTAGTTGCGTAGCCCACAGAGAAACGGACCGTTCCCTGAGGGAAGGTATCAAGGGTCTTATGTGCGTTGGGGGCACAGTGCAGGCCGCAGCGGGTCATAATGCCATACTCGTTTTCAAGAGTGAAGGCGACCTCGGCATTGTCGCAACCTTCAAAATCAAGGGAGATAACTCCCACCTGCCTGTCAGCGTCGCCGGGTCCGGCAATACGCACAGGCACACCCTCAAGACCCCTTAGGAATCTCTCGGTGAGGGCTTTTTCATGGGCTCTGAAATACCCGGTGCCCTTGGACATGATAAAGCTGAGAGCGGCGTTCAGGCCGAATATTCCGGGGATGTTCACCGTTCCCGACTCAAATCTGTCGGGCATATATGACGGCTGCACCTCGCTGTCCGAGGCGCTGCCCGTGCCGCCGGTGACTATCGGGGTCAGTTTCGCGGCAACGCCTTTTCCAAGAAGCATGGCGCCGATACCCTGGGGTCCCAGCAATCCCTTATGACCGGGGACACAGAGCGCAGAG
>JAZUJF010000250.1:0-3680 GCA_045642585.1 Candidatus Limivicinus sp. | reverse complement strand
TAATCTTCTCTCAAATACGCCGGAGTCGGATTATCTTTCTTTTCTTCAACTACCGGAGCAACCGGTCTTTAATACTGTCGTACCGTTATTGAACAAGCCCTTTCGGGCCACGGATTGCCCTCCTGTCTGCTGTGCTTATTTGCTGACGCTGTCATCGCTCACAGGCTCAAGATACCAGTCCTGAGCGTAGTAGCCGGGATTCCGATAAAACAGACTGACACCGGTCTCACCGTTGAGACTGGCGTTTTCTACATCAATGTACAGATCTGAGGATCTGCATTTAATCAGATATGAAGCGCCATTGGGAATGATCGTCCATTCTTTCAATTCGGAATCCCTGTTCATTCCGGCTTTGAGCTTGGCGGAGGGGGCGGCACAGTCGGTATCAACGGCAAGATCCCCTATGGAGTAGAAGCCGTTATCCAGATATGTGACAGTAATGGCCTGCTTTTTCGAGTAACTGATGCAGGCTCTGCCATCCGGGCCGATAATAAGACAGGGCCTACCACCAAGCCTGCTGTAAATATAGTATTCACCGCTGTCGATAGTCTTGCTGTGAACGGGGTAGAAAAATTTGACATCTGCGTAGTATAGGCGCTCGTTGCCGCTGCCGACGGTTATTTTATCCCAGAGCTCGCCGCTGTCGGAAAACAGTACCGAAGTAAGGCTGGAGCATCCCATGAAAGCGGATGTACCGATACATTTCACTTTGCTGTTGATACCGACATTATCAAGTGCGGTGCAGCCCTCAAACATCCAGTCGGGGATGAGCTCCACTTCCGTGGGTATTACTGCGGATGTCAGAGAAGTACAGTTGGAGAAAGCGCCGCATCCCACAGCGGTCAGACTGTCGGGAAGGGTAATACCGGTAATTTTACCGCAGTAGGCAAAAGCGAAATCGCCGATGGAGGTAACACCGTTATCGACGATTACCCTTTTTATTGATGAACTGAAGTCGCACCACGGGGCGGTCGTGCGCCACTGGCCGCCAATGGACTCTATGCCGTAGGCGTCCATATCTCCGGTGCCCTTAATGAAAAGGACTCCGTCGGGATCAAGAATCCAGGCGAGCTTTTTCCCGCATTCACCGGAGGCGTTTTTAAGATATTCAGGGGAGAGCTTTTGATCAGGCACTGTGTCAGAGCCGGATGCAAACGCAAAACATGGGATAAGTCCCGCACATACTGCCAGACACAGCAAAAAAGCAATAAAGCTTCTCAGCTTTTTTACAGTCATGTATCTCTCTCTTTCTCATGCAGAGGCCAACCTCCCTGCATATAGCAGGGAGGTCGTCCGAATGAATTATTTACTTAATGAAAGGATTTTCGGTGGGATAGGGCAGACTCTTGGGCTGATTGTAGGCAATATCCTCAATTCCGAGGAACTTGAACACCTCAAACAGTGCCTTGCCGTAATGACCGAAGGCGACGGCGCCGTGATGAGGATAACGCTTCTGGATAAGCACATGGCGATAGAAGCGGCCCATCTCGGGAATAGCGAACACGCCTATGCCGCCGAAGGAACCGGTGGGAACATCAAGAACCTCGCCCTCGGCAATGTATGCCCGCAGGTCACCGTTGCTGTCGCACTGGAGGCGATAGAAGGTGATGTCGGAGGCGGCAATGTCGCCCTCAAGAGTGCCGCGGGTGATATCAGGCTCTCCGCCGTTCTCCAGCAGTCTGTTCTGAATGAGCTGGTACTTGACAGCTCTGTCGGCGCACATCTTGCAGGAGGGGGTGTTGCCGCAGTGGAAGCCCATGAAGGTATCGGTGAGCTTGTAATCGTAAACGCCCTTGATCTTCTCCTCCCACAGAGATGCCGGGACGGAGTTGTTGATGTCAAGCAGAGTGATGGCGTCCATAGATACGCACGCGCCGATGTACTCACTCAGTGCGCCGTAGATATCCACCTCGCAGCTGATGGGAATACCGCGGGAGGCAAAGCGGGAGTTCACATAGCAGGGCTCAAAGCCGAACTGAGAGGGGAATGCGGGCCAGCACTTGTCGGCAAAGGCCACATATTTCTTTGCGCCCTTGTGCTCCTCCGCCCAATCCTGCAGAGTCAGCTCAAACTGAGCCATGCGCTCCAGAAGAGAGGGATAATACTTGCCCTCGCCCATCTCCTTTGCCATGTCGGCGCAAACATCGGGGATGCGCTTATCTCCGGCGTGGGCTTTATAGGCAACCAGCAGGTCAAGCTCGGAGTTCTCCTCCACCTCGACGCCCAGCTCATACAGTCCCTTGATGGGGGCATTGCAGGCGAAGAAGTCCTGAGGTCTGGGGCCAAAGGTGATGATCTTAAGATTCCTGAGGCCGATGATAGCTCTTGCCACGGGCACAAAGTCGGCGATCATCTCTGCCAGATCCTTTGCGGTGCCGACCGGGTATTCGGGGATATAGCCCTTGAGATGACGCATACCCAGGTTGTAGGAGCAGTTAAGCACGCCGCAGTATGCGTCGCCGCGGCCGTTGATAAGGTCACCGTCACCCTCGGCGGCCGCACAGAACATACAGGGGCCGTGGAAGTACTTTGCAATGAGAGTCTCGGGAGTCTCGGGGCCGAAGTTGCCCAGGAAAACTACCAGCGCGTTGCAGCCGGCGGCCTTTACATCGGCAACGGCCTTGAGCATATCCTTCTCGTTTTCAACGGTTACCGGGCACTCATACAGCTCGCCATTGTATGCCTTTACGATGTTTGCTCTTCTGGTCTCGGAAAGCTTGACAGGAAAGCAGTCACGGCTGACCGCGATGATTCCTAACTTTACCTGCGGGATGTTCTCAAACATATCAGTTCCTCCTGTTTGTTATATATCATTTTCAATATTGATATTTACGCCTTTTAGTCCCACGATCGCGCCGCCCTTGGCCTCGCTGCTGTCCGGATGGGGCAGGAGCCATTTGTTGCGGGCCGTGAGATATTTGTCCTCCGGTGAGAGCCCGGGGAGAGCGGGCTTTGCGGAGTTTGTGCCCTTGGGAAGCGCCACCAGCACGCGGAAGCCCTTCTCCGCGTCCACATGGCAGGGGGCATAGTGCAGGGTCGTAGCATATACCTCTACCAGCACACCCGCCGGAACACGGAATGCCTTCACGACCGAGGTGTCCAGCAGCATATGATCCTCGATTTCGTCCTGCTTGGCAAGGAGGAGAATGAAATCTCCCGTGCCGAGATTGTACTCGCTGTCCCTGTGGTACTCAAGGCAGTTGAGCATGGTGTTGTAGCCCCAGCACATACCGAGCTGAACGGGCATACCGCCGAATACGCTGTCCCGGAAGTAATCACAGACGCGGCACGCTTCCAGAGAGGGGATACCCGGCTCGTAGGAAACACCGGCCTCAGGCATGGGGATCCTGTCCATCGCCGCCATCAGCTCACTGTATTCACCGCCTTTTAAAACTCTGCCATAGGGTTTGAACTCGCTGTCATAAACGGAATAAATCTTCATCTTACTTCACCAGCTTCTTAAATAATGATTTGCAAGTGGGATAGATCTCCCTGAACTGACTGTAACGCTCATTGTAAAGAGCGGTCAACTCCCTGTCAGGCTCAACGGTTGCCTTGACTGTCACAAGTGCTTTCGCCGCCTTTTCTACGGACTCAAATCTTCCGCAGGCGACCATCGCGAGGATCGCCCCACCGTAGCCGGGGCCCTGCTCCGTGACGGGGGTATCCAGCGAAGTCGG
>JAZUJF010000249.1:0-3803 GCA_045642585.1 Candidatus Limivicinus sp. | reverse complement strand
CTCACCGCCAATACCTTATCCATATATCTCTATCCCTCCACTCTGAAACTTGACTATCTGACGCTTAGTTTTTCAAGTCTTTGGGATAGTTTCTCATTTCCTGATGCTGTTTTAAAGGCGGGTCGTTATTGAGCGGTTACGCTTGAACGGCGGTGGAAGCTGCCAGCATCATCCCAATATTCATTTTTGAGGAAACAAAAAGGCTTGATCTCCGAAGAAATCAAGCCTTTCATAATGCGTCTGGTGGAGATAAGCGGGATCGAACCGCTGACCTCTTGAATGCCATTCAAGCGCTCTCCCAGCTGAGCTATACCCCCGTAGGAGACGCATTATTATTGAATTAAAAGGGTTTTTGCTTTAAGAAGCTCTCTCAAACAGGGGGCTGGTTAAATACGGTGTGCGCTCCCAGCTGAGCTATACCCCCGGATAACCGGGTACGAAGTATGCAATTATAAGGGTTTTTCGCGGTTTTGGTGAACTCTCAACATGGGGGTGCGTATTTAATGGGTAGTGCTCCCAGCTGAGCTATACCCCCAAGGCATGAGTAGTATAGCGCGTGGAGAGGGAAAAGTCAAGAGATTTTTTGCCAAATCCTCGATTTTTCCCATATCCTCCCCACTGACTGAAATCCTATCAGAGGATGTTGTCAGAAGGGCCAGGTGGGAAACCATGCCATAAGCTCGTGCGCTATATGTCTGTCAACTCTCGCGCCGGATATGACCGGGTAGAAAAGCAGAAACAGCAGACAGCAGAACACGGCATAGCCGTAGACCGGAATACGCCATTTCTTCACATTATCCCGGATCAGAGCGAACATCCGCCCGATGGCCAGAACGAGAAACGCGGAGCAGGGGAAATAGTGATACTCGAAAGTGAGCCGCTCCACCAGCAGCCAGGGCAGAAGCTGAGCCAGATATCCCCACAGAATGAACGCGGAGGGGAGATCCCGGCGGAATATGGCCAGATACCCCAGCACGAACAGCGCGAGCAGACCGCCCCAGCAGAGCGCCGGATTCAGGAACGCGCCGAAATTGGAGTAGGTATTGTCATCGAAATACTCAAGATAATAGAGGATCGGACGGATGTTCAGGATCCACTGATACCAGCGGGAGGAATAGGGATGGGTGGCCTCAACGGAGGTATGGTAATCAAACATATACTTCTGATTTGAGACCACGATATCCAGATAATCCTTAGAGAAAAGCTTTACGCCGCCTCTGGCCTCGGCATAGGGAATATAAGCCAGATAATATATGAGCCCCGGCACCAGCACAAAGAAAATCACACAGAAGCCGGCGTTCTTCAGAAAGCCTTTAAAGCTCAGTCTGCCGCGGGAGGCGCTGAGGATGACCCATACGAGCCATATGACGGCAAGACCGCCTCCGGCATATATACAGGTCCACTTGCTGGCGGCGCCCATTCCGAAGAATATTCCCGACAGCGCAAGATAAAGCATCCTGTCCTCAGTCAGAAACAGGTACATGAACAGGTACATCAGCAGAATGAAGAACACAGAGTAGCTGTCAATGGTGGCGATTCGGGTCTGGGTGAAGTGCATGAAGTCGGCGGCAAACACCACCGTTCCCGCGGCGGGAACGGCTCTGCCCCCGAAGAGCTTCTTCAAAAACACATACATTACAGGCAGCATCAGAACGCCGATCATGGTGCCGGAAAAGCGCCAGCCGAAGGGCGTCATGCCGAAGAGAGAAATGCCGATGGAAATGATTATCTTGCCCAGAGGAGGATGGGAGATCTCATAAGGGGGGACGGCGTTGAGATGCTCCCAGGCGGTGCGGGCATGGTATACCTCGTCAAAATAGCTGGAATTCATGTAGTTCTGAACGGAGCCGTCAATATTCTGCTCATCGCAGAGTGCGGGACTTGCGGAGGACGACAGAGGCACCACCAGCCCGCCGGAGTCTATGCACTGTACCTCTCCCAGCCACATATTACCTGCGCCCGTGATGCGTAAATAGCCGCCCACAGGCATGGTGGAGGGATATACACTGTGCCATTTGAGAACATCCGCATGGGTCTGAGTAAAGGAGGCAACAGGGTAGTAGCTTAGCCCGTCGGGAGAATACTCAAAGCTGTATTCGCCCATGCCCACACCAGTGAAAAAGCGTAGCTCATGCACGGGACTGCGGCTTTCTATATGCACAACCGCAGATCTGCATCCAAGATCCTCAAAGCTTTGGGGAGAGTCTGTATAGCCCAGCTTATAAAAGGCGGCAAAGCCGTAAATAAGGCTGATAACGGCCATAACGAGCACATCCCGCCGGGTGATTTTCCGGCGGGAGTGATCCCCGTCTCCCAGAGAGCAGGTGCCAAGCTCGGGGAGATTGAGGTAAAAGACAAGTATTATTAACAACGCGGCGATGGGCAGAGAATATTCTTTAAGCAGATCCATTATGAGTTATGACTCCGATATTAAATTCCAATGCGCATTAAAGCGCATCATATAAAAAGTAAGATGAGAGCATGGGGCATATTTAACACAGTGCAATACCCGACATTTTAACGGGAGACCTCATCCGTCACGGGCGGACGCTGTAATATTTTTGTAATCGCGCATTATCGCCCGCCGCCCGTGCCACCTGAACGCCCCTCCCTCTGTCACTTCGTGCCATCTCCCTCGGCCGGAGGGACTCTTCTCCAAAGAAGAAGGTTTTACATTGTGCAAATCTTTTTTAAATCAGATTCTCCGGCGTGTGAGGCGTTCGGTTGGCAAGCAAAGAGAGACGGATGAAACCCGTGAGCGCCGTCGCATTAAGCTTCTTCTTTGGAGAAGCTGGCACCAGTGCGCACACTGGTGACTGATGAGGTCCTGCGCCCGCAGGCGCATTTTAAACATTACACAATACCCGACATATTAACGGGAGACCTCATCCGTCACAGCGTCAGAAGAAACTCACTTCATTACGCATCACGCGGCGGGGATTTTTTTATCCTCCGGCGTGATAAAATCCGCCGGGCGGAACAAAAAACGCAAGACCACACTAAAAAGCACTCGGCGAAATCATCATCGTTCTCCTAAGAACTGTGCACTAAGGAAGCGCTGATTAATTCGGTGAGAGCAGATGCCGAAAGCGAATTATTCAGCGATTCCCTAACCCTCCTGCTTCTTCAGAAGCTCGTGGAGCTCTCTTACATCCCGCAGGACATAATCCGGCTGACGGTCGGCGGCCTTCAGCATATCCCCGGTGGTCTCGCCGGACATGACGAGCACGGAGACGGCCCCCGCGTTCTGGGCAACGGCAATATCGGTATACAGTCTGTCGCCCACCGCGCAGATATTCCGGTTGGGAATACCGGTCATGGCAGAGATCACATCTATCATGTTCCGGTTAGGCTTGCCGATATAGTTGGGCTTTACACCCGAGGATGCGGTCAGAAGGGCGCAGATACTGCCGCAGTCGGGCAGAACCTCGTCATCGGGCATGGGACATACCCAGTCGGGGTTCGCGGCGATGAACACGGCGCCCCGGCGCAGGAAGTGACAGGCTCTGTCCAGCTTTTCGTACACAAGCTCGGTATCAAAGCCCTGCACCACCACATCCACGGTTTCCGCGTCGGTGTGGCCGTTCCCGTCGTTGACAATATCTATGCCGTAGCTTATGAGCTCCCGGTGGAAAGCCTTTGTCCCGGCCAGATACACTTTCGCGCCCGGGTGGCGCTGATTCAGATACATACCGGTGGCCATGCCGGAGGTGAACACATTCTCCCGCTCGCAGGGAAAACCCATTTTGAGAAGCCTCTTTATATAGTCTTCTCCGGCGCGGGAGGAGTTAATAGTGAGATAG
>JAZUJF010000248.1:0-5203 GCA_045642585.1 Candidatus Limivicinus sp. | reverse complement strand
AAAGCAGTAATATTTGATCTCGACGGAGTAATATGCTCCACAGATGAATACCACTACCTGGCGTGGAAGAAGCTTGCCGACAGGCTAGGCATTTACTTTGACCGTGAGATCAACGACCGTCTGCGCGGTGTGAGCCGCATGGATTCCCTGAATATCGTGCTGGAGCGCTCCAATAAGGAGTATTCTCAGGAGGAAAAGCTCGCCATGGCCGTCGAGAAGAACGACAGCTACCGTGCTCTCCTGTCAAATATGAGTCCTGCCGATCTATCCGACGAGGTGCGCGATACTCTTGAGGAGCTTCGCCGCCGGGGCTATCCCATGAGCATCGGTTCATCATCCAAAAATACCCGGTTCATCCTTGAGCGGATCGGCCTGAGCGACTTTTTCGACGCGGTTTCCGACGGCACAAACATCACCCGCTCCAAGCCCGATCCTGAGGTCTTCCTGAAGGCCGCCCAGTTTCTCGGTGTGAAAGCCGGGGATTGTCTCGTTGTGGAGGATGCTGTCGCAGGTATTCAGGCGGCCAAGGCCGGCGGTATGTACGCCGCCGGAATAGGCGGAGCCAGAGATTACCCGGAGGCAGATTTCCCCATAAGCTCCTTCGGGGAGCTGCTGAAGCTCCTGCCCTGAGCGCAGTATGATACCGTATAATAAGCCAAAAAAGGTGCAGACCTTGGAAAAGTCTGCACCTTTATTATTCATTATCAGGTTTTCCGATACAGAGTATATCCGCAGCGGCAGGTGATGTGTATCTTGCCCTTGCCTCTGGGCACTCTGAGTATAGTTCCGCAGCCCGGGCACTTGAAGAATACAAAATCCTTTCTCTGGCTGAAACGTTCCTTTGCGGCCTGTCTCTTTCTGCTCCTTTCGGTGAGAAACAGCAGAAATCTGCCGTTCTCCGCCTCGCGCTTGGGGATATTTCTGGAAAAAGCACGGAAGAAAGAAAAAACCACCAGAATAATTCCCACAGTCCTCAGCAGCGAAAACACAGCGTTTTCCACCGCAAGGCTCAGCATGGAGGTCAGCAGTATTACGGCAATACCCACCCAGAACAAATATTTGCTCAGCTCGTCCATTCCCTGACGGCCATAGAACAGTCTGTTCAGCCTTGCCTTGATATTATTCAGAAAGTCCTTCATATTCCCCGTACCTTCTTTCCATATCGATATTGTATTTAATAATTGCACCAAAGTCAAGCACTCTGCATATTGTTTACAAAAATACCAATAATCGCCCTTGCCTCATTTGACAATAGGTGATAAAATGACTTGATTTTACTTGCGGAGGATTATGCAGCATGATCGCGATCGCCTGTGACCACGGAGGTTTTGAGCTGAAAGAGGCTGTAAAGGCCCATCTGGAAAAGAGAGGGCTTGAATACAGGGATTTCGGCACCTATTCCGACGCCTCCTGTGACTTCCCTATATATGGACGCAGGGCCGCCGAGGCTGTGGCCTCCGGTGAATGTGACAGAGGAATAGTCATATGCGGCACCGGTATCGGTATCTCCATCACCGCGAACAAAGTACCCGGCATCCGCTGTGCGCTGTGTACAGATTGCTTCTGTGCCGAGGCCACAAGACTGCATAACGACGCAAATATGCTGGCTATGGGCGGCAGAGTTGTGGGCGTCGGTCTGGCGCTCAAAATCGTCGATACCTTCCTTGACACCCCGTTTTCAAATAAGGAGCGGCACATCCGCCGTATTTCCATGATAGAGGAGTAGGCCCTTTGGCAAAAGTACAGGAGTTTTACAAAGGACGGAAGAAGAGGCGCAATCACGCCATCATCCCGTTCATTATATTGCTTTTTCTTGTGGCTTTGATCGTTGTTCTGTTCTACGGTATGCAGAAGTATGCCGTTATCACAAAGGACGGTGTATCTGTTGAGCTTCCCATCCTCAAGGACAGCAGTACAGTGACTGTGGACAGCACCGGCAAAGAGGTCAGGACCTTTGATCAGGTCAGCACCGAGATAGTATTTGAGTCGCCTGACTATTCCTCCGTAGAGGCTGTGGCCGGGAGGGATGTTGACGGCCTCAGAGCCATCTTTGTGCCCTACACCGACCTTAACAGGGATAAGCTTATCGAGTATTCCGGCCGCCTTGTGTCCGGTAATGCTCTGCTTCTTGAAATGAAGCCCCGTATGGGTCAGCTCATGTGGGAAAGCAACAGCCAGATGGCTGTAAACTACAGTCTGAATGTCCCCACCGAGACAACTGCCGCCATGCCCGAGATGGTGGCCATGCTGAAAGAGCAGGGTGTGTACCTTGCCGCTCAGATAAGCTGCTGCGTGGATGAGTTCCTGCCCACCAGAACAGGTGCCTTCTGTATCCACACCTCCACGGGACTCAGCTGCCGCGATGAGGTGGGTACATGGCTGGATCCCTACAATGTGGATCTGCGTGTGTATGTGGAGGAGATGGTGCAGGAGCTGTACGACATGGGCTTTGACGAGGTAGTTCTTGCCGATGTCGCGCACCCGGTGATAACAGACGAGAATACCGTTCTGATGTACACCAGAGAGATGTCCACCCCGCCCAGTACCACCTCCGCGGTATGCGGCTTTGCGTTGGGAATAGCCAACACATTCAGTGACAGGGACAAGGACAAGGCTCTGAGCATATATGTTGACACAAGACCCGCCCTCATGGGGCCTGACCCCACCAACGGTCAGGATGCCCGCCTGTTTATGAAGGTATACGACAGGGTGTTTATCCGCACCGATAAATACTCATATCCCTATCATGTGGAGGACATAGCCGATTCCACGGAGCTTGGCAATATCTATGACAGGCTGGTGCCTGTTGTTGAAAACTACATCCCCTCCGATAACACCTCCTGGGTGCTTATAGATGTTGAGGAAGACTGAACCTGATTACTATTAAAGGGCCGGGCGAAATAAACCGCCTGACCCTTTATTTTTTATGCTTATTGATTACTTTTCCGATACAGACACAATCATCATGGCGGCCTTTGGGGAAGGATACCGTGAGCCCTGTACACTTTGGGTTATCGCATATCAGCAGCAGCGCCCCCGAATAATCCACGCACCAGCGGCGGCAGAGCACCTGACCGTTCACGAAAAACAGACCCACATCCATTTCGTCCAGCGGCTCCCGCCGGCTCACATACACTGTCTCGCCCATATGGATAGTGGGCTCCATCTCATCTCCCGTGACGATCATTGCATAATCCGCGCCGCCGGGGACCTCCTCCGAGCGCTCTATCATGCGGTATTCTTCCACAGCCTCTCACCTCTCATACACAAGGATATACCTGTATAGACAAAGCGTCAAGATTTTTTCTCATCCGTTCCGTTTGTCCTATTAATTGTAAATTTTATCGTAAATTGCCCTGCCACCCTTGGAAAAACAGCTGTTTATGATATAATGAGACCATTCTTTTTTCAGGTGAAACATATGACAGTAGCGATCATAGCCGCTTTCTCATTTGCGGCAAGCTTAATCTATTCATTCATTACCGGCTTTACGGTGCTGAAATTCATTCTGGCTCTCCTTATCGGTTTTTTGGGAGCCAATGTTCTTTTCATAGTTTTACTGGCGGTGATCTGTCTCATCGGTCACAGAGCTCCCCCTATCCCGGGTCAGAGTCCAATATGCCACTTCGCCGCGTCGATCCTCAGTGAGATGGCCTGCACCTTCTGCGGCGTGCGTATCCATGCGTCCGGTACGGAGCTCATTTCGCGCGATGAGCCGTTTCTTATGGTCTGCAACCATCGCTCAGGCTTTGATATTCTGGTGATGCTGAATGTGCTCAGACAATATCCTATGGGCTTCATTTCCAAAATATCCAATATGGAAGTTCCCGTAGTCGGCGAGATCGCCGAGGGCATCGGGTGTCTGGCCATTGACAGGGAGAATAACCGCAAGGCGCTGGAAACCGTTAATATGGCCGCAAGCTATGTGAAAAACGGTGTGTGCTCCATGATCATCTTCCCCGAGGGCACCAGAAATAAGGGCGAGGGTATGCTTCCCTTCCACCGCGGCTCATTCAAGATTGCTAAGAAAGCCGGGTCTGCGGTGGTGGTGGCCTCAATGCGCAACACCCGCGATGTGCTGCATAACGCTCTGAGAGGCGGAACGGATGTTTACTTTGACATTTTACAAGTCATCTCTGCCGATGAATGTGCATCCCTCACTACGGCAGAGCTTGCGTCCATCAGCGCACAGGCCATTAGCAACAAGCTCCGGGAGAGCTGAATAAATCTGTAGAGTTTTCCTTTTACTCTGATTTTAACAGGATCTAAGGAAACGCTGAATAATTCGCGGCATCGCCGTATGGAGGAAGTATGTTTACAAGCAAAGTCGCACTGGTCACCGGTTCATCACGGGGTATCGGAGCCGCCGCCGCAAGGCTTCTGGCCGAGAACGGATGGAGCGTGTGTATAAATTGCGTTGAGCGCACAGATAAGGCGCAGGAGCTGTCGGAAGAGCTGAACCTGCGCGGTTATAAAACCGTCTGGTGTCAGGCCGATGTGGCTGACAGACGGCAGGTTCACGCCATGGTGGAACGGGCAAGGAAAGAGCTGGGCGAAATAAGCCTGCTGGTAAACAATGCCGGCATCGCAAAACAGCAGCAGTTTCAGGATATAGACAGCGACACATGGAGCCGTATCTTCGCCGTCAATCTGGGCGGATGCTTCAACGCCATACAGGAGGTTCTGCCGCAGATGCTCCATGAGCATGACGGCTGCATAATCAATGTCTCCTCTATTTGGGGCAGCCATGGGGCTTCCTGTGAAGTCACATACTCCTCCACCAAGCACGCCATAATCGGTCTTACACGCTCTCTGGCAGCGGAGCTGGCGCCCACAGGCATACGGGTCAACTGTGTCGCTCCCGGTGTGATAGACACCGATATGGTGCAGGTACTCGGTCAGGAGACTCTTGATATGCTCGCTCAGGAGATACCCATGCGCCGCCTTGGTCAGCCGGAGGAAATCGCAGAGACGATACTGTATCTGGCCCGTTCAGGCTATACCACCGGTCAGGTTCTGGGCGTTGACGGCGGTTTTATCATCTGAGTAGTTTTTGGCAACGCCGCATAATACGCCTGCGGCATCTACCGGATATAATGTGCCCTGATTTAGTCACTTTTTCTTGCAATACACAAAGTATTCCTGCAAAAAAGTGCCGTCATCAGAACCCATTTTCTCTCGGTATCTGCTCTTGCCGCATTAT
>JAZUJF010000247.1:0-7117 GCA_045642585.1 Candidatus Limivicinus sp. | reverse complement strand
CCCCACTCGTGCTTTATCATTGAGGCAGGAGGCGTTGGCGCAAAGCAGCCCGACCTCTTCAAGATTGTCCAGATTTACTATCCCCCCAGCATTCAGGACGGAGAGAAATGTATCCCTCTTCTGCGGGCCGTTGAAGATCATCCTGTCCTCATTGCAGCCGCATCTGCGGGCAAGTTCGACCTCGTCCGGTGATACAGCCTCGGCATAGAAGCCCTCATCCAGCGCAAAGCGGAGCATATAAGGGAAATTGTTGGTCTTTATGGAGTACCCGAATATGACCTTATGCCCCCAGCGGCTCTCAAAGGCATTGCGGAAGGAGCGGATATTGGAAGCATAGTCCTCCTGATTGATGATATAACAGGGGGTACGGAGAGCACGGATATCCATCACTCCACCTCCACCCTTACGCTGCTGCGGAAGTCCGTCACGATACGCTGGAGCTCATCGGGGGTGTCGGCCTGAAACACGGCATGGCCTATTCTGTCGGTGCCGTTGCAGAAGGCGTCAATATCATCACCCGGGCCGAAGGACAGCTCCACCATTCCCTTTCCGGGGACGGAGACATTCCCGTTTATGTATTCCCTGCCGTCAAAGCTGTAGCTTATTGACTTCAGAATACCGGAATTGCGGGAATAAATAAGAATGGACGCAGTGGGTCTTCCGGGAGCGTCATCAAAGGGCTCCACAGTCTTTCCCAAGGCGTTATCTATTATACAGCCGTAGTAGTTCCTGCCGGTGTAACCGGATATGACCTCCGGGATGCCGGTAGCGCCGCAGCGGCCTGCGGCTTCGATTATACTCACCTTTCCCTCGGGGGTGATAAAAGCGTCAATATTGATGGCGCAGTTATCCATGCCGGTGGCTGAGATTATCTTGCTGACCTCCGAGAGCATCTCCCGGTGCAACTCCTCCGACTCGGCCATAGGGCAGTAATGACCTATGGGTATTCCGGTATGCCCGGACTGGAAAACATATTTCTCATGGGGCAGCATAAGCAGCAGCTTTCCGTTCTGAATGAAAGCGTCTATACCGATCTCCCGGCCTTCAATGAACTTTTCAACCACCATGTGGTCGGCGCCGGTAGCCTTCGATGCGTATTCATAGGCCTCGGGAAGCTGAGAAAGCTCGGATATCTTTGTAATGCCCCGGCTGCCGGATTTATCGACGATCTTCAGCATGACGGGCAGACCGATCTCCCCGGCGGCCTCACGAGCCTCCGGGAGAGAACGGACACAGCGAAACTCTGCCGTATTCACCCCGCCTTTTACGAAGGCATCCTTCATAAGGGCCTTGTCGGTGAGAATGGTGGCCGCCCGCTCTCCGATACCCCACAGCCCCAGCTTCTGGCACACATAGCCTATGGACACCACGGCCACATCGGTGCCTGTGGTGACAACGGCGCAGGCCTTTTCCCTCACGGCAATATCCAGCACCGCTTCCCTGTCGGTGGTGCTGGTATAGTAATACTTATCCGCCACGGAAAAGCCGGGATAGTTGCCGGGGATGCTGACGACCACAGCACGATACCCCTGTGCCTGTGCCTGCTTTATCAGCGGCACCTGATATATGCCGGCGCCAAGTATGAGAATTGTCTTACGATCGTCCATTGTCTGTTCCTGATAGAAGAATTATTTTTCAGAGTCCTTTTCAAGCCGCTGTCTGATGACATACTGAGGGGAATTGTTCATGCAGATATACAGCCTTCCCAGATACTCTCCGATGAGTCCCAGCATCACCATCAGCAGGCCGCCCACCAGCAGGATCACCGCCATAAGTGAGCTGTAGCCCTCCACCACCGTGGGGTCAACAAGGCGGGTAATGACTATGACCGCCAGATATATAAAGCCGCAGAATGCCAGAATTCCGCCGCAGAGCGAGGCTATACGCAGAGGCTTCACGGAAAAGGCGGTAAATCCGTTTATCCATAGCCTCAGAAGCTTTGAGAAGGTGTAGCCGGAGGTCCCGGAGGCTCTCGCCCGGTGCTGTACCCGGACCTGCCCTATCCTTCTGGTGACACGGGTGATAAGCCCCTCCAGATAGGGGTATGGCTTATCGTACTTTATCATCTCGTCGATGATGATCCTGCGGATAATGAGAAAGCTGGTTGCCTGCAGTCCCCTGGGCCAGTCCAGCAGTACCTCCGCCATGGTGCGGTTCATCCAGCTTCCGAAACGGCGGAAAGCGCTCTGCTTTATCTCCGGATATGTACCGTAGACCACATCGTTGTCGTTTTCCAGCTCGTCCACCAGCTTGAACAGCTCGTCCACCGGCGCCTGACCGTCATCGTCAAGGCAAATGGCCGCATAGCCTCTGGAGGCCGCCAGTCCCGCCAGCAGAGCGGAGTGCTGACCGTAATTCTTGGTAAACTGAATAGCTCTGATATGGCTGTCAGCACTTGCAAGGCTCTCGATAACGCCCCATACGCCGTCCGGGGAGCAGTCATCGGTGAGGATCACCTCATAATCCATCTCCGGGCGCTGAGCCATGGTGAGGCGTATCTCATCCACGACCGCGGTTATCGTATTCTCGGAGCGATAGCAGGGGATCACAAATGACAGTAATCTCATTATTCACCCGCTCCTTCCCCTGCAAGCCGTGACACGAACACGATGTCCTTATATTCGCCGTCGATCTTTACCATATCTCTGAATACGCCCTCCTGAGTGAAGCCGTTTTTCATGAACATTCCCAGAGAGCGCACATTTCCCTTTATGAGCTTTGCATAGACTCTGTGGAGCTTCAGCACATTGAAGGCGAAATCGTTAAACAGCTCAGCGGTCTCTGTGCCGAGGCCCCGGCTGGTAGCCCCCGACTCGCCGATGAATATGCCGAACTCCGCGCACTCGCTGTGCCTGTCGATGTCCCGGAGGTACACGCTCCCCACCGGTCTCATGCTGCTGCGCTCAAGGATCATGTACTGGATGACATTCCCCCTGAATACCCGCTCCTCCAGCCATTGCCTGTGCATTTCGGCGGTAAACGGCTCACGGAACAGGAAATACTGTATGACCTCCGGGTCATTTCTCCACCGGACTATCAGCTCGGTGTCGGAATCCGTAATGGGACGCAGCACCACTTTTTCCCCTTCTATGACAGGGAGATCCTCATAGCGAAGAGAATTCATATCACACTTCTCCGTAAAATTCCTTAACTGCCCTGATGACAGCGCCTCTGTCCTCTTTGGTCAGGCCGTAGTACATGGGAAGTCTCACAAGGCGATCGGACTCGGAGGTGGTATATACATCTTCTCCGTCAAAGCGGCCGAACTTCAGCCCTGCGGGAGCTGAGTGGAGCGGTACATAGTGGAACACCGCCAGAATATCCTTCGATTTCAGGAAAGCGATAAGCTCCGTGCGCTCCTTGAGGTCCCTGCACTTGAGATAGAACATATGGGCGTTGTGTACGCAGCCCTCGGGGATGGTGGGAAGCTCCACCCTGCCCGCCTTTTTGAGTCCGGCAAAAGCCTCGTTGTACTCATTCCAGCTGTTGAGACGGTCATTGTTTATCTCATCGGCTTTCAGAAGCTGAGGATACAGATATGCCGCGTTCAGCTCGGAGGGCAGATAGCTGTCGCCGAAGTCCACCCATGTGTACTTGTCCACCTGACCCCGGAAGAACTTTGCTCTGTCTGTCCCTTTTTCACGGAGTATCTCGGCCCGCTCGATATATTTCTCATTGTTCACTACCAGCGCGCCGCCCTCGCCCATAGAGTAGTTCTTTGTCTCATGGAAGGAGTAGCAGCCCAGATCGCCGATGGTGCCCAGAGCCCTGCCCTTGTAGCTGCTCATAACGCCCTGAGCCGCATCCTCCACCACCAGCAGGTCGTGGCGGCGGGCGATGTCCATTATGGTATCCATCTCGCAGGCGACGCCGGCATAGTGCATGGCAACTATGGCCCTGGTCTTTGGGGTGATGGCCCGCTCGATCTTTGTCTCGTCAATATTCATGGTGTCGGGGCGCACATCCACGAATACCAGCTTTGCCCCGGCAAGGACAAAGGAATTCGCGGTACTGGAGAAAGTGAATGAGGGCAGGATGACCTCCTCCCCGTCCTCAAAGCCGCACAGCAGGGCGGCCATATCAAGAGCCGTGGAGCCGCTGGTGGTGAGGAGTACCTTCCTGGCATTGAAACGCTCTTCAAACCACGCGTTGCATTTTCTGGTAAAGGCCCCGTCGCCGCAGATCTTGCGGGAGCAGATAGCCTCTTCAATATATTTCATCTCATCGCCGGTACGGGGCGGGACATTAAAAACGATCACAATGATACCTCCAAAAGCATCCGAACCTTGTATTTGGAAACAAAGCCCCTATTTTGCCTATTATGTAATTATAACACAGCTCTTTTGAATAGCAAGTTTTTTATTGGAATACGGGTCTGCATCTTCCACGGGAAACAGCCTGAAGCCGCCTCGCCCGATACAGCTTTTCCTCGCAAATCTCTGTCTGCTTCTTATTGAGGGTCTGTATCAGTTTCCGTTAAAAAGCATGGAAACCGGTTGACATGGCCGGAATACGGTGATAGTATGACATTCAGAAAAACAGTTGGGGACTATGACTATGGGCAATAAAGGCGAAAACAAGGTAACTATCGATCAGGTCGCGGAGGTCTGCGGTGTGTCCAAGACCACCATCTCCCGTTTCCTCAACGGCCGTTTCGGCAATATGTCCGCCGAGACAAGAGCGCGTATCGCCGATGCCGTCTCTCAGCTGAATTATCGCCCTAACCGTTCCGCCCAGCGGCTGAAAGCCCGCAACTCCCGGCTCATAGGCTGTGTCATCGCCGACATCGGCAGTCCCTTCTCCGGGCTTCTTCTTAAAGGCGTGGCCCATGCCTGCGAGGAGGCCGGATATCAGGTGCTCTTTGCCGAATCCAGCGGCAGTCCGGAGCGGGAGACCCGTATAGTTGAAGGCTTTCTGGAGAACCGTGTAGACGGTCTGATAATAAATACCTGCGGCGGGAACGACGCCTTTCTTCTCTCCCTGCGTCAGCGGGGCATACCGGTGGTGCTCGCGGACAGAGAGCTCGGCGCCAAGGGCGTTTTTGATACGGTCACCGGCACTAACCGGCTGTCGGCCTGCGAGGCGACCTCCTTCCTGTTCTCCCAGGGCTATTCAAATGTGGCCTTCTTTACCGAGACCTCCGGCAATATCTCTCCCCGTTTTCTCCGCCGTCAGGGCTACTGCGACGCATTGGAAAAGGAGCATCGGCACAAGCCGGAGATCTATGAGTTTGCGCCTGACGATCTGGACAGCTGTGTGGACTGTCTCAACCGCTTTGTCTCAGGTCATGAGGGAAAGCGTGTGGCCATCCATACCTCCAACGGCACCGGGGCCCAGACCGTGCTGAGGGCCGCCGACATTCTGGGTCTGGAGATAGGCTACTGGCTGGGTCTGTGCACCTTTGACGACTGGAACTGGCTCCGTCTGGCGAAGCCCCCTGTCACCTCCATGGCCATCAGCGCCCAGCAGATCGGCAATGAGGCGGCAAAGCTGCTGCTCGGTCGGATAAACGGTGAAGAGCCCGTTTCCGGCGCCGCCGTGTACAAAACCATCCCGGCAAAATTCATTGTCCGTCAGTCCACTCCCGGTAAAAGGTATTAGTCATCAGTCATTCAGCTGTCCGCAGCAGGACCGCTGTTTACAGATATGAGTTCAAAACAATATAACATAAAAGGAGCAACAACATGGATATTCTGAAGAAGCTTTCCGATTCCTGCATCGTTCCCGTAGTGGTTCTGGACAAGGCAGAGGACGCAGTTCCCACCGCAAAGGCTCTGCTGGCCGGCGGCATCGGTGTCATGGAGATCACCTTCCGCACCGCCTGCGCTGCCGACGCTATCAGAGCCGTTGCGGCAGAGTGCCCCGAGATGACCGTCGGTGCCGGCACCGTCATCAATCTGGAGCAGTGCAAGCTCGCCGTCGAGTGCGGCGCAAAGTTCATCGTCTCCCCCGGCTATGACGAAGAGACCGTGGCATGGTGCTGCGATAACGGCGTGGCCGTCACTCCCGGCTGTGTCACCCCCACAGAGATCATGATGGCCCTGAAGCACGGCCTGAAGGTCCTGAAGTTCTTCCCCGCCAATGTATACGGCGGTCTGAGTGCCCTGAAGGCACTGGGCGGTCCCTTCCCCGGCATCAAGTTCATCCCCACCGGCGGCGTCAATGCCCAGAATGTGGGCGAATTCGCGGCCTCCCCCTATGTTCATGCCGTTGGCGGCAGCTGGGTCTGCACCAAGGCCGACATCGCGGCGGGCAACTGGGACAAGATCACCGCTCTCTGCAAGGAAGCACGCAAGACATACTTCGGCTTTGAGGTCGTCCATGTGGGTATCAACTGCCCCGACGCCGAGGCATCCATGGATGTCTGCAAGGCTCTCAACGCGGCCTTCGATCTGCCCATCAAGGAGGGCAATTCCTCCAACTTCGTCTCCACCGGCTTTGAAGTCATGAAGACCATGTTCAAGGGCACAAACGGCCATGTCGCAGTTCGCACCAACAAGATCTATCCCGCCATCTCCGAGCTTGAGAAGAAGGGCTATACCTTCGACAAGTCCGCTGTAAAGGATCCCAACAACATCAAGGCTCTGTACCTGACCGATGAGTTCGGCGGCTTTGCCGTTCATCTTCTGCAGAAATAAGTCATTATCTGTCCGTTTTCATGGGGCTGTCTCAAAAAAGAGGCAGTCCCTTTTTCCATGCCCCGGGTCTTGTGTTGCGAGCAGATGGATATCAGTATCAGTCTGATGATAATTAACAAAACATGAATTTTCCATTTTTGACTCCCCATACTATTGACAACGGAGTTTAGGAATGATATATTAGCACTCGAAAAGAAAGAGTGCTAACAGTCAAGGAGCCGGAGTGCTGACAGTCAGCGGCGTCGAGTGCCGAAAGCGGGTGCGATATGGGTCTGTCCGAGCGCAAAAAGAGAATACTTGCCGCTGTGGTGGACGAATATATCCACACTGCCGAGCCTGTGGGCAGTAAGGTCATCGCCGAAAAGGCCGGTCTTGGCTGTTCCTCCGCCACTATCCGCAACGAGCTGGCGGAGCTTGTAAATCTGGGTTATCTGGAGCAGCCCCATACCTCCGCAGGCCGCGTGCCCACACCGATGGGC
>JAZUJF010000246.1:0-2374 GCA_045642585.1 Candidatus Limivicinus sp. | reverse complement strand
CCGGCTGCTCCTCAAAGATGTCGGCGGCGCTGCGGCCCATATCCTCGAGAGCACCGATGACAGCCTCGGAGATCCCGAGATTGTAGGCATTCTTCATCAGACTGCGGCCCATGAGAAACTCCATGGACATATAATGGACTTCCTTCTCGGCATGGCGGGGATTTTCGGCGGTGAGCAGACGGCTCATCAGCTCACGGATGACGATGGCCGTGGCCTGAAAGATCTGTTCATCGGTGGCGTTTTCACCGGTGACGCTGAACTGGGCACAGAGCTTATCCTCTATGGCGCTGCGTACTTCGTCTTTTGAAATTTGATTTGTCATGCAAATAATTCCTGCTTTCCTTGGAAAAAATAAATAAGCATCGGATAGTCGGGCACCCGTCCGGCGCACCGATGCTTTGGATTGTATAAATGTGAATTACAGCTTGCTGCCCTTGGGAACTACGATCGGCAGCTTTTCATTGCCGGTCAGAGTCGTAGCGGGGGAGAAGTGAACGCCCTTATCCGCGATCACATGGTCGAGGAAGGAGTGCTCTCCGACCTCACAGCCGCGCATGATGATGCAGTTTTTCAGAATGGAGCCTTTGGCGATGCGGGCTCCGGAGAAAATGATGCAGTTTTCCATGTCGCCGTCGATGATGCAGTTGTCGGCAACGAGGCAGTTGCGGGAGGAGGCGTGTTCCCCGTAATAGGTGCTGACTTCTTCTCTGGCCTTGGTGAAGACGGGGAGATTGGCCGGGAAGAGAGAGCGGCGCTTGTCAAGCTCCAGCATATCCATGTTGGCCTTGTAGTAGCCCGACACGGTGCGCACGATGGTGGCATAGCCGGAATGGACATAGACCTTCATGCGTCCGCCCTGCTTGAGCCACAGGGAGAGAGCGTCCTTGTGGAAGCGGTAGAGCCCCTGCTCATGGCTGGCGGCCATCATGTCCACCAGAACGTCACGGTTGATGATATATGCCTCCAGAGAGGCAAGGCGGCCGTCGCCGGGAGTGCTGTCGATATACATTCTGTCAACCCAGCCGTCCTCTCCGACGGAGTAGGTCATGCGGCAGCCCTCGGTATAGGTGTCGGAGCAGATGGCTGTGATCTGGGCGCCTGAACGGCGGTGCTGCTCCATGGGAACAGTGAGGTCAATGTTGGCAATGGTATTGCCCAGCATGAGGACAACATATTTGGCGGACATATCCTTCACATAAGTGGATACGGCGTTAAGCGCCTCCATGGTGCCGGTGTAGTTGCCGCGGTGATATTCGGGCAGACCGAAGGGAGGCAGCATACGCATACCGCCGGTACGGCGGCTCATATCCCAGGACTTGCCGCTGCCGAGATGGTCCAGCAGGGACTGATAGTCACGCTGCATGATGACGCCCACATCCAGAATGCCGGCGTTGCGCATGGCGGAGAGGGAAAAATCGATCAGTCTGTATCGACCGCAGAAGGGCAGGGAGGCGGCGGTGCGGGAAGCAACCAGCCCCTGAAGCTCGGGGGAGGCATTGTAGGCAAATACGATACCGTTAAAATCCTTCATGGCTCATACCTCCTTGCTTTCGTATATCATGGCTCCGGCGGGCACCGATGCGCCCTCACGGATCTCAATGTCCGGGCCGCAGGTGGCGACGCCCCATGCCTCGGAGCCGTCCGGGGCTGCGCCCACATGAGCGTTTTTGCGTATGACGGTGTTCTCCCCGACAATGGCGTATTCCACGACGGCGCCTTCCTCCACCACGGCGCCCGGCATCAGTACACTGTAAAGCACCTGCGCGCCGGTCCCGATCATGACGGAGGGGGAGAGAACGGAATTTTCCACATGACCGTCGATCTCACAGCCCTCGGTGACGATGGAATGGACGATCTCGGCATGGATGCCGGCATGGTGCGGCGGGCAGATCGGACTGCGTGCGGAGATGGGCCACTTGGGATCGTAGAGATTGATGAGGGTGGTGGAGAGCATATCCATGTTGGCATCCCAGAGGCTGGTGATGGTGCCGACATCGCGCCAGTAGCCCTCAAAGCGGTAGGGCCAGAGCTTTTCCCCGGCCTTGAGCATATTGGGGATGATGTTCTTGCCGAAGTCCTTATCGGAGTTGGGGTCATTTTCATCGGCGATCAGGTATTCGCGCAGCTTCTTCCAGTTGAATATGTAGATACCCATGGAAGCGAGATCGCTTTTCGGGTGAGCGGGCTTTTCCTCGAATTCGTTGATATAGCCGTCTTCGCCCACGTTCATGATGCCGAAGCGGGTGGCTTCCTCCATGGAGACCTGCAGCACGGAGATGGTGCAGGCGGCGTCCTTTTCCAGATGCTCCCGGAGCATATCGGAATAGTCCATCTTATAGATGTGGTCGCCGGAGAGGATCAGCACGTTTTCGGG
>JAZUJF010000245.1:0-9469 GCA_045642585.1 Candidatus Limivicinus sp. | reverse complement strand
TGAAATATTTCGGCGGCTGCGATGTAGGCTCCACCTACACTAAGGCAGTTATTATGGACGAAAACGGCAAGATGGTTGCCGATACCACTATCCGTTCCAAGATCAATTCCGAGCAGTCTGCGGTCGCAGCAATGGAAGAGGTCTGCAAGCAGGCGGGTCTGAAGGATTCCAAGGCTCTGGCATACCTTATCGGTACCGGCTACGGCCGCAACAAGGTCCCCTTCGCGGATGAGAACATCTCCGAGATCTCCTGCCATGCCATGGGCGTTCATGTCACCAACCCCTCCGTCAAGGCCATCATCGACATTGGCGGACAGGATGTTAAGGGTATCAGCATCGACACCGACGGCACCGTCAAGAACTTCGCAATGAACGACAAGTGCGCCGCAGGTACAGGCCGCTTCTTCGAGGCAATGGCCCGCTCCTTCGAGCTGAGCCTGCCCGAGTTCTCCAAGCTGTCCCTGACCGCAAAGAATGTCATCCCCATCACCGCACAGTGCACCGTTTTCGCCGAGTCCGAGGTCATCACTCTGGTCGGTGAAGGCAAGGCCACCGATGAGATCGCCGCGGGCATCGAGATGGCGGTTGCAAAGCGCTGCTTCGTCATGGCCAAGAAGGCCGGTGCTACCGACTCCATCACTCTGACCGGCGGCTGCGCGAAGAACGACGGTCTGAAGGAAGCTATCGAGCACGTTCTGAAGCTGAAGGTCGTCAACCTCGACACTGACCCCCAGCTGATGGGCGCTCTGGGTGCTGCTGAGTACGCACGCCAGAAGGGCATGGCAAAGAAGTAATTCTTTGACCCCTTCCAAAAATCGAAAGGAGCATATAATTTAATGGAAAAAATCCTTAAACTCGTTCTTTCCCTGATAAAGGTGCTTCTTGTGGCTGTTGTCGTTCTGTTCGTCGTTTATTTCTGGAACCTCGACCAGAAGGTTCTGGGCTGGACTTACAAGCAGGTCAACCTGATCTTCGACCGCAAGAAACAGAATATTTTGTTCTGATATATGGAACTCTATAATTCTCTTATCAAAGAGACCGCCGCACTGACCGATGTCCTTTCACCTAAGGTCTGGGACTATTCCCCCCGGGACTGCTGGAGGGACACCGGCTCCAGTGAGCTGGTGCTTCAGAAGGACGCCGCTTATGAGCTGGGCGCCTCCGGCAAGGGCTCGGCAAACTATGTGCTGTTTACCTCCTCGCCCGAGCTTGTGGACAGAGATCAGGTCATTGTCTACGGCAAGGATCTGGGGGAGATAAGCGGTGACTGCGATTTTGCCCGTATCGTTCTTCTGAGGGTGGGCGTACTTGACGGAGATGACGATGCTGTGTACCGTATCCTCAAGGATATAGAGTTTGCCAAGTATCATGTGTACCCCGAGGGTTACATGGTGCGTATGTCACCCGAGAGCTACCGGGAGCAGGTCCGTGTCAGCAGAAAGGCACTGGCCGCCGGTATCAGCTTCAGGTCACTGGGCGCAAGCTATATCAGAGAGTATAAGAAGGACGCGAATGTCCTCAACGCCACCGTTATTTTCATCACCGATCCCGCCGCCGATTACGCCTCCCTGAAGGCTCTGGCAAAGAAGGCCAACGATGTCACCGGAACACTGGCACATATCATGGAGGGTCTGCCTACGGACTGCTCGATCTGTGCGCTGAAGGGTATCTGCGACGAGGTCGAGGGCATGAAGGAGCTGCACTTCGGTGTCGGCGACAAAGGCACAAACGATCATCATTAATAAGCAAAAAGAGAGCTGCAAGGGCGGCTCTCTTTTTATGTGTTTATCCGGGTTTGTGCGTATAATATACTGGAAGCATAGCCTTCAGAACAATGGGCTGTTGTGAATATTACACAGAATCAGGGTGTAATAATACCCGTTTGGAGGGGAAAAATTGGGGATTATATTTTGTTGCAAAAACGGCAAGTCGTGGTAAAATATTAACAATCAATAATAGGGAAAGATCAGCTGTAAATTTTAAACAGAAACGAGGTATTACCTGTGTATACTGATTCTTATTTTGACAAATTCGTATTGCCCGAGGATCTAAAGGCCGCTCTCAAGAAGAGCCGCTGCCTGTGCTATCCCGAGACAAAGGAACAGCTTCAGGAGATGTGCTACGGCCCCACCCATTCCTCCCGCTTCGATGTTACCTATTCCATCGAGGGCAAGGGTCTGGTGAAGGAGGCCGAGGTCGTCCGCTGCAAGAACGGCACTGTCGTCAACTTCATGGAGGACTATATGCGCCGCCGTGATCCCGACTGTATGCGCATCGGCGATGATCTGCCCACCAACAAGCCCAGATTCAGCGAGACCTACGGCTATGAGTTCTCTGACCTGCGCCGGCAGACTATGGATTGGCTCGGCACTCAGCAGCTTATCGTTCTGCCCTTCCGTGCGGGCGGCAAGTATTTCGGCTATGAGAGCCTTATGATCTGCCCCATGAACGCCGCCTTTTTTGCCCTGTCTCTGGCGGATATGCAGGGCTTTATGAGCATCTTTGATGTCCACGAGGGTTATAAGCCCAGAGCGATCATATATGTTGCCCCTCCCTTCCGTCACACCCACTTCAACGGCAAGCAGGTGGTCGTCCATCAGCGCAGTGAGTCCATGCACGAGGTCTTTGCATACAACCTCTATCCGGGTCCCTCCGCAAAGAAGGGCGTTTTCTCCATGCTGCTTGACATCGGCGAGAACGAGGGCTGGATCACCAACCATGCCTCCGCCGCAAAGCTTGTGACCCCCTATGAGAACGAGGTCGTCTTCATGCACGAGGGCGCGTCCGGCGGCGGCAAGAGCGAGATGCTGGAGGAGGTACACAGAGAAGAGGACGGACACGTTCTTATGGGTATTCACACCGTCACCGGTGAGAAATACTACCTGACCTTGGGTGAGACCTGTAAGATCCACCCCATCGCCGACGATATGGTGCTCGCGCACAAGGATATGCAGAACGGCTCCGGCCATCTGTGCATAGCGGACGCGGAGGACGGCTGGTTCTTGCGTATGGACGGCGACAACTACTACGGCAACAGCCCCAAGTACGAGCGTATCTCTATCCATCCCCCCGAGCAGCTTGAGTTCTTCAATATGGACGGCGTCCCCGGCGCGACCTGCCTTATCTGGGAGCACGTGATGGAGTCTACCGGCAGCCGCTGCACCAATCCCCGCGCCATCATTCCCCGCGACATGATCGAGGACATTATCCCCGGCAACGAGCTGCAGGAGGGCAATGTCCGCTCCTTCGGCGTGCGTATGCCCCCCTCCACCGAGGCCAACCCCAATTACGGCGTTATGGGTATGGTTCAGTTCGTGCCCGTGTCCATCGCGTGGCTGTGGCGTCTCATCTCTCCCCGCGGCTTCAAGAATCCCTCCATTGCCGACTCCAATGCCGGCAGCGGGCTGAAGGCCGAGGGCGTGGGCTCCTACTGGCCCTTCTCCACCGGTATGAAGGTCACTCAGGCAAATCTTCTGCTCAAGCAGATGCTGGCCTGCCCCAATACTCTCAACATCCTGATCCCCAACCAGCACATCGGCGCCTACAATGTGGGCTTCATGGGCGAGTGGATCACCCGTGAGTATCTGGCACGCCGTCTGGGTATCGTGAGAATGAAGCATCTTGTGCCCGCACGCTGCCCCCTGTTCGGCTACTCTCTGGAAGAGATGAAGATCGACGGTCAGTATGTCCGTCAGACCTTCCTGCGTCCCGAGCTCCAGTCCAAGCTGGGCTTCAAGGGCTACGACAAGGGCGCGAAGATCGTCACCGACTTCTTCAAGGAGCAGCTGCAGCAATTCCTGACCGACGAGCTTGATCCTCTTGGCCGCAAGATCATCGAGACCTGCATGAATGACGGCAAGCTGGAGGACTACCTTGCCCTCACTCCCATGGACAATATCAAGTAATACTGTCCTTGCCGTTTAACGAATATTACGCTTACAATGCCGTCCGGATCCAACCGTGACGGCATTTTTTTATCCCCGGACTCATATAGTATGGACAAGGGGGTGAAGGAAATGGCATATGAAGACGGACAGCGCAAGGAGCGAAGAGCGCACACGGCCTGCCTTGAAAACAGGGAGCGGCTCAAACTGACGGGAGTATGTGATGTAGGCGGTTTCGATGAGAACACGGTGCTGCTGGCAACGGACATGGGCGAGCTGAGCGTAAGAGGCGAGGGACTCCATGTGGAGCGGATAGACCTGACTGCCGGAGAGATAGAGCTTCGGGGCAGGGTGCAGGAGATGAGCTACGACGAGGCCGCTGACAACAGGTCCTTTTTCGGGAAACTGTTCGGATAGGACATGGAGCACAGTATCCCGTCTCAGCTGCGGGCGATATTTCTGAGCGTGCTTCTGGGCGCTGTGCTGGGTGTACTGTATGATATACTCCGGCCGCCCAGAAGGGGGCTGGGAGGAATGGCGGGCGCCCTGCTTGACGGCGCTTTCTGCCTTGCCTCCGGAGCGGGGCTCTTCTGCATAGCTATGTCATCCGGCAGCGGCAGACTGGGCACATGGGAGCTTGCCGGAGCAATGGCAGGGTTTTTGTTGTATATGCATACATTGAGCACAGGTTTTTTGTGTATATTCACCTATTTGTTCCAGAAAACGGAAAAAGCGTGGAACTGTATGAAAACAAAGGCAAAAAAAGTTCTGAAAATGATGATTTTCTTCTTTAAAAATCAAATAAAATGTATTATTATGAAAACGCGGAAGAAGACCCCGGAGACCGAGGACGCGCAATGAGTCATAGGAATACAGTCGTCAGAATAGTGCTGATCGCGCTTCTGTGCTATTCGCTGATAATGTATGCCTCATCGTCGGCGGAAAAGCGCGGCCTTGAAAGGGAACTGAGCTCCGCCCGGGAAGGGCTGGAGCAGCTGAGGGCGGAGAATGACCGGCTGGAGCGGCGGCTCTCCCCGGAGCGGCGGGATGATGAGATGCGCCGTCTTGCCGGAGAGAGGCTCGGTCTTGTGCTTCCGGGGGAGAAGATATTTTATTTTTCAGATAAAGAGGGTTAGGGTATGGCTCCTGTAATCGGAGAAGTCCTTGAGGGGACTGTGACAGGAATTACGAAGTTCGGCTGCTTTGTGGGCCTTGAGGGCGGCAGGAGCGGACTTGTGCATATCTCAGAGGTGGCCAATACCTTTGTCAACGATGTGAACGACCATGTCCATATCGGGGACAGGGTGAAGGTCAGGGTACTGAATATCACCGATGACGGGAAGATCAATCTGTCAATAAAGAGGGCTGCGGAGCCGCCTCCGGGATCGGCCTTTCGTCCCCGGCAAAGCCAGAGACCCACCGGGGCGGTGACTGCCCCCCGGCCTCAGGTCAGCACCGATTCCGGCGATCAGGACTTTGAGGACAGACTCAAACGCTTTATGCAGGAGTCTGACAGCCGCATCGCCGACAATCGCCTGTACTCCGACCGTAAGCAGCGGGGCGGCAGGAGGAGATAGCTCATTCAGCTGTTGGCTGTCAGCCGGCTGCGGCGGGAGAGGTTTGTCCGATCATTCCGCCGCAGGCTGGCTTTTCCGCATATATTGCACAGAATATGAGCGATTTCGAGGAAAAAAACTCTTGCATATTCCACAATATGGTGGTAGTATTAACAAGGTAAGATTACGGTAAAGGTTGAGTGGGTTTGCGGCCCACTCTTTTTTCAGGACTTTTATACCGGACAATGCGTGCCGCCATGGATGAAAGCCGGGGGCGCGGATGGTTTATCAGGCATTATACTCAGGCGTCGCATGGCGTGTTTTCGGCCGTGCGATCCCGGACGGAGGAAGATAATTGAGTAAGATAACCGAAAAAGTTGAGGCGCTGGCAAGGCCCGTGGTCGAGGGGGAGGGCTGTTCCCTGTGGAGCGTGGAATATGTCCGCGAGGCCGGTACATGGTATCTGAGGATATTCATCGACAAAGAGGGCGGCGTGAACATAGACGACTGTGAGCGCATCAGCCGCACCCTTGACCCCATGCTGGACGAGGCCGATCCCATCCCGGACAGCTATGTGTTCGAGGTCGGCTCTGCCGGATGCGAGAGGGAGCTTCGGCGTCCCGGCGATTTTCAGCAGTTCCTGGGCAGCGAGATAGAGCTTCGCACCTATCAGCCGGTAAACGGCACCAAGGTATTCATAGGCACTCTGGATGCCTACGATGAGGGCAATGTCACCATGACGGTGGGCAATAAGGGCATGAGCTTTCAGAAGGAGCAGATCGCCCTTGTAAAGCTTCATGTGTCTATATAACAATAAAAGATGTATAGAAAGTTTAAGGAGACAGAACAATGAACGCAGAATTCTTTCAGGCCATCGAAGAGATAGAAAAGGAAAAGGGTATTCCCCGCGGCTATATGTATGACAAAATAAAGCAGGCCATGCTGGCCGCCTTCCGCAAGGACAATCCCGAGTGCGAGGACAATGTGGAGATCATTCTTGACGAGGACAGGAAGCAGATGGAAATGGTTATCCATAAGACTGTCGTGACCGAGGTTCAGGACCCCAGCCATGAGATCATCCTTGAGGCCGCAAAGAAGCTGAGCCGCCGCTACAAGGCGGGCGATGTTGTGGCCGTTCCCGTGGAGACCAAGAAGTTTGGCCGTATTGCCGCTCAGGCCGCAAAGCAGGTCATTATTCAGGGCATCCGTGAGGCGGAGCGGGGCATCATCTACGAGGAGTTCACCTCCAAGGAGCATGAGATACTCACCGGCATCGTCTCCCATATCGAGCCCAGAAACGGCTCTGTGTCCATCCGCATCTCCTCCAACAGTGAGTACACCGACGCGATGCTCGCCCCCAATGAGCGCATCAAGACCGAGGCTCTCAAGGAGGGCGACCGCATAAAGGTCTATGTGGTAGAGGTCAGAAACTCCACCCGCGGCCCTCAGGTGCTTATCAGCCGTACTCATCCCGGCCTTGTGAAGCGTCTGTTTGAGCTTGAGGTGCCCGAAATATATGACGGCACTGTGGAGATCAAGTCCATCGCCCGTGAAGCCGGAAGCCGCACCAAGATGGCTGTCTGGTCCGCGGACCCCGATGTTGATCCTATCGGCTCCTGCGTGGGCCCCAAGGGCGGCCGCGTGGCGGGTATCGTCAACGAGCTGGGCGGCGAAAAGATAGACATAGTCAAGTACAGCACCATCCCCGAGGAATACATCGCCGCGGCCCTGTCTCCCTCCGAGGTGATCAGTGTCACCATGCAGGAGGACGGCAAGTCAGCCCGGGCCATCGTTCCCGACTCTCAGCTGTCACTGGCCATCGGCAAGGAAGGTCAGAACGCCCGCCTTGCCGCGAAGCTCACCGGCTTCAAGATCGACATCAAGCCCGAGAGCGAAGCCTGAGCATATAAGTCGGCATCCCATAAATAACTTCGGGCGTAAGATCCGTTTTGCGGTCGGGAACAGGAGGCGGCAGTCATGGAAAAGAAAATACCGATGCGGCAGTGTCTCGGCTGCCGTGAGATGGAGCCCAAGCGGGAGCTTATACGCGCGGTCAGATCTCCGGAAGGTGAGATCGCGCTGGACTTCAGGGGCAAGGCCAACGGCCGCGGTGCCTATGTCTGTCCCGACCCTCAATGTCTGAAGAAGGCCATCAGGAGCAAGGCTCTTGAGCGGGCGTTCTCTTCCCCGATCCCCGAGGAGGTCTATGACCGGCTGAGGGAGGAAATGGAGGGCGGCCATGAGTGAGAAAGCATTGGGTCTTCTGGGTCTTATGAGAAGGGCTGACGCCATCCGTATCGGCGAGGAGAATACCGGCGAGACGGTAAAGGCGGGGAAGGGGAAGCTCCTGCTGCTGGCCTCCGATGCCTCGGATAACGCCGTGAAGAGGGCTGAGAGCTTTACCTTCGGGCACAGCACGGTCACGGTGAAGCTTCCCTATACGAAGGAGGCACTGTCCGATGCCGTGGGTGTGGGCGGCTGCTCCATGGCCGCCGTCACCGACCTTGGCTTTGCAAACGCCCTGATGAAGATACTGAAGACAGAGAACACCGAAACATACGGCCCCGACGCGGAGGAGCTTGAGCGCCGCTTCCTGAAGAATGAGCGCCGCAAGGCCGCCAAGCCCGGGGGGAACAGGAACAAGAATAACGGAAAGAGGAGGACTGACATATGAGCATGGTAAAGTATAGAATTCACGAGGTGGCAAAGGATTTCAATGTCCCCACAAAGGTCATCAACACCATTATGACCGAATATGTTGCCCCGCCCAAAAATCATATGCAGGTACTCGAAAATAACGAGCTTGATATAATTTTTGAGTATATGACCCAGCACAATCAGGCCGAGAGCCTTGAGGCTATTTTCAAGACTCCCTCGAAGCCCGCGGCAAAGGCGGCCGCTCCGGAGGCAAAGAAGGAGGCCGCTCCCGCACCGGCAGCCGGGGAGAAAAAGAGCGCCGCCCCGCAGGAGAAGAAGCTTCAGCAGTCCGCAAAGCCGAACGACAGACCGGCTCAGGCTCCGCAGCAGCCCAAGGCTCAGCCCGCCGCCCCTGTCAATAAGCCCCATACTCCCCGTCAGGTGGCGGAGAAGCGCGTCGTGGATACAAGAGGCGGCGCGGCAGTCAATATTGCCAAATACGACGAAAAGTTTGAAGATATGGCCGGTGCAAGGGGCGGCAGCGATATGCGCCGTTCCAACAAGGAAAAGATACAGAACAAGAACAAGCAGCGCGTCAACTCTCAGGCCGCTTCCGCGAAGCGCCGTCAGGAGGAGCGCGACAAGATGACCAGACTCCAGCTGGAGATCGCAAAGAAGCAGCAGCTCAAGGTGGAGATCCCCGATGAGATAGCCGTGGGTGAGCTGGCCTCCCGCATGAAGAAGACCGCCTCTGAGGTCATAAAGCAGCTGTTCAAGCTGGGTGTGTTCGCCTCCGTCTCCGATGTCATTGACTATGACACCGCCGCTCTCGCCGCCATGGAGCTGGGCTGCAAGGTGGAGCATGAGGTCATCGTGACCGTGGAGGAGCGCCTTATCGACGACAGCGCCGACAGGGAAGAGGATCTTATTCCCAGAGCTCCCGTGGTCGTTGTCATGGGTCATGTTGACCACGGCAAGACCTCGCTGCTTGACCGCATACGCCATGCGAATGTTGTCTCCGGCGAGGCCGGCGGCATCACTCAGCATATCGGCGCCTACACCGTTATGATAAACGGCAGTCCCATCACCTTCCTTGATACCCCGGGTCATGAGGCCTTCACCACCATGCGCGCAAGAGGCGCCATGGTCACGGATATAGCTATTCTGGTGGTGGCGGCCGACGACGGCATCATGCCCCAGACTGTGGAGTCCATCAACCACGCCAAGGCCGCGGGCATCCCCGTGGTGGTGGCCATCAACAAGATGGACACCGTGGGCGCGAATCCCGACCGCATCAAGCAGCAGCTGACCGAGTACGATCTGGTCAGTGAGGAGTGGGGCGGCGACACCATCATCTGCCCCATCTCCGCGAAGACCGGCATGGGCATCGAC
>JAZUJF010000244.1:0-6013 GCA_045642585.1 Candidatus Limivicinus sp. | reverse complement strand
AGGGGAAGCCTTATAGGACGACACAGCTTTCATATATTGTGGTGCGCGTTAAAGCGCATGGGGATTTACTATGAAAGCTGCGCTTCCATAGTACAATTTGCCTTCCCCTTCCGCAGAAGGGGAAGGGCAGCGAAGCGGCCGAGCGGTAGTGAATGGACTGCCGGGGGCAGACCAGAGCCGCGAGGTGACCGAGCCGCAGCGAGAAGCGCTTGCGGTGGATGAGGTTTTCCCCATGCGCCATCCGCTTTCATTTATCGTGGTGCACATTTTGCGCACGGGGATTTAATATGCACCGGCGAGCGCGGGACAGCGTCAGTCCCGCTGCGGCAGCTGTCAGGAATAAAAACGGCGGTAAAAACGGCTTATTTTCACTGCGGAAATCCCCGTTTATCTGATAAAATATATCATACAATATGATGTTTTGCAAGAAAATGATAAGCGGGCACAAATCGTGCCCGCCGAAACTTTTAAGAATCAGTATCATACCATGTAATTGGTAAGAGTGCCGATGCCGCCGATCTCCACCTCCACCACATCACCGGGGACGAGCCAGGAGCGGGAGTCCTCATCCTCTTCAAGGGCGACGCCGCCGGGAGTACCGGTGAAGATAAGGTCGCCGGGCTCAAGCTTTATGTAGTGGGAGGCGTAGCTGACTATCCGCCTGCAGGAGAAGAGCATATCGGCGGTCGTACCGTCCTGACGGAGCTGACCGTTCACGAAGCTCCTGACCGGGATGCCTGCCTCGGGGTCAAGACTGTCGGAGGTGGTGATGCAGGGGCCGCATGGGCCGAAACCGGGCATGGTCTTGCCGATGAGCCACTGACTGGAGCGGCTCTGGGCGGCGCGGCAGGAAAAATCGTTGCCGCAGGTGTAGCCGAAAATGCAGTCGGCGGCCTCGGCCTCGCTCACATCCCAGGCACTCTTGCCGATGACGATGACAAGCTCGGCCTCATAATCATAGGACTCCTCCCAGGACGGAAGATCCACCTTGGCATTGGCCGGAGCCAGAGCATTTGCGAACTTGGAGAAAAGAATGGGATGATCGGGCAGCGTCATTTTCACACCGTCTGCGTGAGAACGGTAATTGAGCCCGACGCACACGAGCTTTCCGGGTCTGTTGACCACATTGGCGTAGACGGGGGAGACCACCTCGGGCAGCCCCTCCTTCTCGCAGAGAGCCCTGAGCCCGTCGCTTATACCCGAGGCTATAACGGCATCCATATCCATGGAAAACCCGGAGGCTGTCAGATCGTATGTCCTTCCGTCCCTGATAACTGCCAGATGAACGGCGTTTTCAACATTTATATTGCAGAGTTTCACAATAACACCCCATTAGTAGAATTAAATAGATTTTTCTTGATATTATATTCTTTTATTGTCAGATGTGCAACAGAAAAGATTCAAAATCGTATTGTTGAATATAATGAAAAAGTGATGTACAATTAGTGCAAATAGTCAATAGACGGCATGGAGAAGAGATATGGCGAGGATAATTGAGATAAAAGACTTTTCGGCCCCGGAGCTTGATATTTATGCCCGGCTCACCGAAAATCAGCTTGTAAACCGGGCCGACCCCGAAAACGCCATGTTTGTGGCGGAGAGCGGACTGGTCATCGGCAGAGCCATGGACGGGGGAATGGAGCCTGTATCATTTCTCATGGAGACAAAGCATATTGAAGGAAAGGGGAGAGAGCTTCTCGACCGCTGCAGGGAGGATATACCCGTGTACGCGGCGGAGCTGCCCGTACTGACACAGCTCACCGGGTTTCACCTTACCCGGGGTATGCTGTGCGCCATGCGCCGCCCCGCGCCCAAAACTGTGGAGGAGGTGTGCGCCGGGGCTAAGAGGGTCGCAGTCCTTGAGAATGTGATGAACCCCACGAACATCGGCGCAATATTCCGCTCGGCGGCGGCTCTGGGGATGGATGCGGTGCTGCTCACAAGCGCCGGAAGCGACCCGCTGTACAGACGCGCCGCCAGAGTGAGCATGGGGACAGTGTTTCAGGTCCCATGGACATATCTGCCCGAGGACAGACCGTGGCAGGACACGCTGCACTCTCTGGGCTTCGAGACCTGCGCCATGGCATTGCGTGACGACTCCCGCTCTATCTGTGACCCGGGACTCATGAAGATAGAAAAGCTGGCTGTGGTTCTGGGCACAGAGGGGGACGGCCTTGCGTCTTCCACTATCGCCTCCTGTGACTACACGGTAAAAATACCGATGACCAACGGAGTGGATTCCCTGAATGTGGCGGCGGCCAGCGCGGTCGCGTTCTATCAGCTGGGACTGCTCTCCAGATAATATGTGAAAGGAGCTTCCCAATGAATGAAAAGAGATATTCCGGAGTATCATACCTTATCGACAGATATTCCGTATGGGCCCAGTGCGCCGTCATACTTATGATCTGCTCTGCCGTGTTTCGCCTTATCGGAAGCATCGGGAGACTCGGTGAGAGCCGCTACTTCATCTGGCAGTTCCTGCTGCCCCTGTGCTGCAACGGCCTGATGATACTCTGCATTACGCTCTTCGGGAAAAAGGGCTTCTGGCTGTCCTTTATCCCCACAGCTATGGGGGCGATGTTTTTTATCGTCCGGGGCATGGAATACGAAACGGCGATCGGCACGGTAGTCTGCACCGTTATCTCTCTGGCGGCGGGTATCATCTATACCTGCACCGTGTTCGGGGTGATGGGCTCAAAGTGGTTCCTCACAGCCGCTTTCGCTCTGCCGTTTATTTACACCGTGCTGTTTTGCGATCTGCCCCGACTGCGTGATACCATTGATCCTCCCGCTTTTTCCGAGGGGATGCTGGAGATGAGCGCCCTGTGCATAATGCTCGCCATGCTTTTTGTCTCGCTGGGAATGACAAAGAGGACAGTTTCCATAGAGGAGCTTGATCTTCCCAAAATGAAGGCCCCCATAGTGATAGCGCCCCGGCGTGAGGAGGCTGTCCCTGCCAAGCAGGAGACAGAGCCGCCCGCCGGAACTGAGCCGGAAGACAAATAAAGGCGCCACCGCATATTATTTTCGGAGTTTTTTACAAAAATCGGGCGCAAAGACGGTAACAAGTGACGATTATTTTTATGTTCACAAAAATTACTTCTTTTTCCCTTAGGCATATGCTATAATAGGCTCGACAGAGGATGACGGTCATCCGCTCCGCCGCCCGGCACAGGCACGGGGAGGTATCCCGGTATCTTACCGCCCGGAGCGGGGGAACGGCAGGATGATCGTTAAATACGATTTCATTGGTGTGAGAGGAGCTTTCACGCCGGTGTCCCTCTGACGGACCGAAAGGAGTTGGCACATATGAAGTTCACTTTTACCGAGAAGAGAATGGATTCGTCTGAGGAGCTGCGCAATTACGCAATGCGCAAGATCAATAAGCTGGACAGGCTCTTCAAAACAGAGGCAGAGGCACTTGTGACCTTCAGCCTTGAAAGAGGCAGATTTCTCGCTGAGATCACGATCCATAACAACGGTATGTTCTACAGGGCGAGCGAACTTACTAACGACATGTACGCTTCCGTGGATTCCGGTGTAGCCGCTATTGAGCGCCAGATCCGCAGAAACAAGACACGCCTTGAGAAGAAGCTCAGGGAGGGCGCACTGGAGCGTGAGGCCGTGCCTGTCTATGTTCCAGCAGAGGACGAGGCAGATGAGGAATTCAAGATCATCCGCACCAAGCGCTTCTCCATTAAGCCCATGTCCCCCGAGGAAGCTATCCTGCAGATGAATCTTCTGGGTCATGAGTTCTTTGTGTTCAAGAACATGGACTCGGATGAGGCTATTTCCGTTGTGTATAAGCGCAATCAGGGCGGTTACGGTTTGATCTGCGACGACGGACTTGACGAAGACTGACATTTTGATTTCGGGCGCATCCTGCGGTGCGCCCGTTATTTGTTTTTTTATTATTTTTCTCTTGCATTGCGTCACAAATTGATTTAACATATAGAACATATAGATAATTGTAAAACAATAATCAATACGGAGGTAGCAAATATGAAGTGTCCCCGCTGCGGATGCGAGATGGAGATGGATACCCATCGCAAGTATGCTCTCCCCATGTGCTATAATTGCGGCTATATGGAGGGCAGAGATCTGGGTGAGTCAATGAGTCATCAGAGCAATTACGAGCATATGAAGACCCTGAATATGAACGAGATGGCGGCTTTCCTGTCTGTGAAGCTCGACATGACCGAGGATGAGGTCATGGCATGGCTGAGTGAGCCCTGCAAGAGCTGATCGGATATTAGGATGCCGCAGGCGTATCATGCGGTATTGCCTTAAAGAAGAGGCAGTCACCTTTAACCGTTTGTCCGGTTTTGCGGTGGCCGCCTCTTTTTGTGTTGCGCCCGGGAGATACATGGGATATAATATTATCGGTTGTATTGACAGTAAGTATCAACACACGCAGAGGTAGCGAAAATGGATGAATCAAAGGGCGCCGGCCGCCTTTATATAGTGGCAACACCTATCGGAAATTCCCGGGATATGTCCCCCAGAGGCAGACAGATACTCACAGATGTGGATATAATTGCCGCCGAGGACACCCGCCGGTCGATGGTGCTGCTGGGAAAGCTGGAGATCCACAATAAGCTGGTCTCAAACCATAAATTCAACGAATACGGCAAGGCAAAGTATTTCATAAACGAGATGCTCTCCGGAAAGAGCGTGGCTGTGATAACCGATGCCGGTACGCCCTGTATCTCCGACCCGGGCAATGAGCTTATCAAGGCGGCGGTGGAGGCGGGGATCCCGGTCATAGGCGTTCCGGGCTGCTGCGCCGCGGTTACTGCCCTGTCCGTATCGGGATTTGACCTCTCCTCCTTCATGTTCTTCGGCTTCTTCCCCAGAGAGAATGCCGACAGACGCAGGCTTCTGGAGAAAATGCGCCGGGGGGACACGCGCACCTTTGCACTGTATGAGTCGCCCAAGCGGATAATGGATCTGGTGGATTTCTTCGCGGACAGCGGGGCGAAGTGCCGTATGTGCCTGTGCAACGACCTGACAAAGCTCCACGAGACGGCCTTCCGGGGCACTCCCTCCCAGGTAAAGGAAGCGCTTCTTGCCAAGGGCAATTATGACAAGGGAGAGTACGCGGTCATCGTCGAGATAGACGAGGAGTACATTTTCAATAAGGTGGAGCATACTGTTTCGGCCGAGGCCATGCTCGTGGACGCAATGGTGTCCGGCGGCATATCCTCAAAGGAGGCCGTGGCCGCCGTTCTCGCCGATGAGAACAATTCATACAGCAAGAATGAATTAAAGGCCGCCGCCCTTAACCTGAAACGGCTTTTCGGTGGCTGATATGGGGAGGATTTCAACAGAGCTTCTATCCTGCCTGCCGGGACTGCGCAAGGCCGTATTCTCTCAGCCGGTTGACAGGAGTGTTGCCGCCAGGGTCACGGTGCGCCCGGTGTCTTTGAAGGGCAGGACGGTATATCAGGCGGAGAGCTTTCGGGACAACAAGGCTTTTCACATTAACCTCTCACCCGATGAGCTGCTGAAATATTCAGACGAAGAGCTGGACGGGAAATACCGCCAGGTGCTTATGGTCACGGATAGGGAAAGCCGCCAGTATATCCTCAGACAGAACGGCAATTATAAAAAGACCTCCGCTCTTCCCGGGATCCCCATGCCCGGAGAGCCGGAGAGCCATAACCGCCGGAAGGAATACATCCTCTCGGAGGGCGAGAATATTCCGGCGCTGGTGGATCTGGGCGTTTTCACCCATGACTTTAAGGTGGTGCGCTCAAAGTACGACAAATATAAGCAGATAAACCGGTTTATTGAGCTTATAGACCAGCAGTTCCGGGAGGACGGAAGACAGGAGATCAGTATTCTGGACTTCGGCTGCGGCAAGAGCTATCTGACATTCATCCTTTACTATTACTTTACGGTAAAAAAAGGCATGAAGGCGAAGATCATAGGCTATGATCTTAAAGCCGATGTGGTTCAGAGGTGCGGCGAGATTGCCGATAAATACGGCTACTCCGGACTGGAATTTCAT
>JAZUJF010000243.1:0-4600 GCA_045642585.1 Candidatus Limivicinus sp. | reverse complement strand
AACATTTTCTGTGATGGTCCATGTTCTTTTGCCCCGAAGCTTGCCTGTGCTGCTGGTGATCGGATAGACATCTTCATTGACATAGATCCCAAGCTTTTCAAGCTCCTCCTGACTGAGAGGTATCAGCTTATCCTCGTCCTCTTCCTCGTCCTCAGGGAATTTCGGCTCCTCGGGCTGCTCATCCTCGGGAGGATCCTCGTCCTCGGGGAAGCCGAGCGAGGTCAGCGCCGCATCCGCCTCGAACTTATCTTCGGGCTCTTCCTCAATGCTTTCTTTCGCTTCCTCCGGTGCCGGGGTCAGCTCCTCCGCCTTCTCCTGCTCCGGCTCCTCCGGCTGCGGCTTCACCTCGGACGGGAGCGACTCTTCGAGCGTCTCGACGCTCTCTGTCCCGAGCTCCTCCGCCATGCCCGCCACCGGGAGCAGGTTCAACAGCATGACCGCTGTCAACACTATGCTCAACAGTTTCTTTCTCATATTCCTACCTCCGTTTGTCAGTATTGGATGCATTTTCTAAGCATTTGCTTCATTATACACCGGCAATAATCAATATTCAATAAATATTTGTTAAGATTAAGCGACTTTTACAGATATTCGATTAATATTTGTTTATGATAGACCTCGTCAGCCAAACCCGCCGGATATTGCACAATGTAAAGCCTTCTCCAAAGAAGAAGCTTAATGCGCCGGCGCTCGCGGGACCTCATCCCCGCACTGACACCGAAACCGGAAAACAACAGAAATGTATAGACAAAAGCGAAAACTATGGTATAATACCATCGTCTAATGGGAATTTATTTCCAGCGGGAGACCCAACTATTTGGTGTGCAGCCGCCATTTCCGGCGGCGGAGGACCTTCTGCCTCTAACACGACAGCTAATCTCGCCGACGATAGAAGGATACATATGATATTACGGCCGCTGTGCGGTCGATAGTCTGCGTGCCCTTTTGCGTCGTTTTTGCGGCGCTCATTTTTTTCTGTGAAAGCTCCGCTTCCATTTATTGTGGCGCACTTAATCAAAAAAGAGAGGGAAAGCAAAAATGCACTCAGAAAAGAAGCCGGACAGTAAAGCCAGTCTCGGCATGATGCTTATTGCCATAGGCGTTGTCTACGGCGACATCGGCACCTCGCCCCTGTATGTCATGAAGTCCATAATAGAGGGAAACGGCGGTCTGGGCGAGGCCAGCCGGGAGCTTATTATCGGCTCTCTGTCCCTTATCATCTGGACTATCACCATATTGACCACCGTGAAATATGTTCTCGTTGCCATGAAGGCGGACAACCACGGTGAGGGAGGAATTTTCTCCCTGTATTCTCTGGTGAAAAAGTACGGCAAATGGCTTGTCATCCCGGCCATGGTAGGCGGCGCCGCGCTGCTTGCGGACGGAGTGCTGACTCCGGCTGTCACCGTTACCACCGCTATTGAAGGTCTGCGCAGTATCCCGGTCATGAACACCGTTCTCGGCGAGGGTCAGGGCGTAGTCCTCGCCATCACCCTTGTCATCATCGCCGTTCTCTTCTCCGTGCAGAGCGCCGGCACCAGCAAGATCGGGCGCGCCTTCGGCCCCGTGATGCTCATATGGTTCTCTTTCCTGGGCGTTACCGGCCTCCTGCATATGTTTGAAAACCCCGGCATTATCGCCGCCCTGAACCCCGTTCTGGCCATCAGGCTCCTGTTCTCACCCTATAATAAGATCGGCTTCATGATCCTGGGCAGCGTGTTTCTTGCCACCACCGGCGCCGAGGCTCTCTACTCCGACATGGGCCATGTGGGACGCAATAATATATACGCCAGCTGGCCTTTCGTAAAGCTCTGCCTGATCCTGAACTATGCCGGCCAGTGCAGCTGGCTGATCTCCAACCTGAACAACACCTCTCTCATGGCCATTGAGGATATGAACCCCTTCTTCCTCATGCTGCCTGAGATACTCCGCCCCGTGGCTGTCGCCATGAGCGCCGCCGCCGCCATCATCGCCTCTCAGGCATTGATTACCGGCTCCTACACCCTGGTTTCCGAGGCCATAAGCCTTGACCTTATGCCGCATATGCAGATCCGCTATCCCTCCGAGACAAAGGGACAGCTCTACATCGGCCTTGTGAACACCGTCATCTGGATAGCCTGCTCCTTTGTGGTGCTGTACTTCCGCACCAGCGCCCGCATGGAGGCGGCCTACGGTCTGTCCATCACCGTCACCATGCTGACCACTACTATCCTCCTCACCGTGTACATGGCAAAGGTGAAGAACAACAGGATAGGCGCCGCTGTTATGGCTCTGCTCTTCGGCTCCATTGAGTCCGTGTTCTTCATTTCCTCCCTCTCCAAGTTTGCCAAGGGCGGTTATTTCGCCGTAATGCTGGCCGCCATCCTCTTTGCCGTCATGCTTATCTGGCACAGAGGCACCGCCATTGAGGAGACACAGAGCGTAAACCTGAAGATGCGCTCCTACCTTGACAAGCTGGGTGAGCTTCGCCGTGACACCGCTGTTGCCAAGTGTGCCGACAATGTGGTCTTTCTCACCAATTCCTCCGACCCGGAGTTTGTTGAGCGGGATGTGCTCTATTCAATTCTGGATAAGGATTCCAAGCGTGCCGAGGCATATTGGTTCCTGAATGTGAACACAGTGGACGAGCCGGAAACGGCCTCATACAGCGTGGAGACCTACGGCACGGATTTCGTGTTTTTTGTCCGCTTCAATCTGGGCTTCAAGCTGGATAAGCGCATCAATATATATCTGCGCCAGGTGGTGGCCGACCTGATAGAGAGCGGGGAGCTGCCCCGGCAGACAAAGCTCCATTCCATCTATGGCCCGTCGGATATCGGCTCCTTCCGCTTCTGCATCATTCACAAGACTCTGCCGACCGACAGCACGCTGTCCCGTCTGGACTCCTTTGTTATCCGCGCAAAGTATGTTATCCGCCGGGCGGTGGGTTCAAAGATCAAGTGGTACGGCCTTGAGAATGCACAGCTTATTACCGAGAATGTGCCTCTGTTTCTGCCCGCGAAGCCTGACACCGATCTCAGCCGTGAGCGTTGACGGCATATGATACAAAGCTCCCCGCGCCTGACTGACGCGGGGAGCGGTTTTCATTTCTGGTCTATCTGACGGAGCTGATCGGCTATGGCCTCCACCCGGCTTTGAAGATCTTTCAGCTCGTTTGGTGCTTTTTTTGCCTGTGACGGGGGAATATCGCCGTCATCGGTGTTGAGATTACTCAGGAAGCTCTGCCATGCGCTGTTGATCGTGTCAACATTTTCCTGCTGCTGCCTCCGCAGCGTCTCAATAAAAAGGCGCACACTGTCAACCATCGCCTGCTGCATATCGTCACGGCTGGACCTCGCGGCGTTCAGGATATCCTCGGCATCGGAGCGGGCTTTATCCACGATCTTCTGAGAGAGAATATCTATGTCGGTGAGATTTTCGGCCCTTTCCATGTTCTCCAGCTGAGCGCGGAGCCTCGCGTTCTCGGCATAAAGGGCATCGGTCTCCCTCTCTATTCTGTCCAGAAGTGAGCGCACTTCACCCTCGCCGTAGTAATGCCTTCTGGAAATATCCGATCTTACGAAGTCAAAAAAATGTCTGTCCAGAGCCATGTGAGTACCCCGAGAAAAATAGAAAGTATATAAGTATTATATCAGTATAGAAGCGGATTATCAATGGACAATAAGATAATAAAAAATCGACCTTCCCCGAAAATGCGGAGAGAGCCGATATTTTTTTGCTTGTTAAAGTATGCCCTCCGATGCGCTCCGGGCCGGGTCCGCACTGATTTCCGTCAGGTATAGCCCGGTTTAGATAATATCCATAATTTTTCGGTAAAAATCCACAAGCTTTTTTCGGGCCGGAATGTTTACATTTCAATATAGAAATGATAGAATATCTTCGTCTGTGAATATTATAACCTTATAACACAGTGGCAATTTTTTTAATGGAGATGAAAATAGACATGCAGAGACACTTCAAGACTATGGACGGCAACAACGCTGCCGCTCATGTATCCTACGCATTCACCGAAGTCGCAGCTATCTACCCCATCACCCCGTCCAGCCCTATGGCCGACTATGTGGATCAGTGGTCCGCACAGGGCCGCAAGAACATCTTCGGCTCCACCGTTAAGGTGCAGGAGATGCAGGCTGAGTCCGGTGCTGCCGGTGCAGTTCACGGCTCTCTGAACGCAGGCGCTCTGACCACCACCTACACCGCATCTCAGGGCCTCCTGCTGATGATCCCCAATATGTACAAGATCGCAGGCGAGCTGCTTCCCGGCGTGTTCCATGTATCCGCCCGTACCCTCGCCAGCCACACCCTGAACATCTTCGGCGATCATTCCGATGTTATGGCTTGCCGTCAGACCGGTTTTGCAATGCTGGCCGAGTCCAATGTACAGGAAGTCATGGACCTGTCCCCCGTGGCACATCTTGCCGCTATCAAGGGCCGTGTTCCCTTCCTGAACTTCTTTGACGGTTTCCGCACCTCTCACGAGCTGCAGAAGATCCAGGTCTGGGACTACGAGGATCTGGCGGATATGGTGGACATGGACGCTGTCAAGGCATTCCGCGCCAGAGCTCTCAGCTCCGAGCATCCCACCATGCGCGGCTCTCAC
>JAZUJF010000242.1:0-23046 GCA_045642585.1 Candidatus Limivicinus sp. | reverse complement strand
CATTCCGGTGGCCGCCGCCGCGGCCTTGGCGCAGGCGAGGGTCACGCCCAGAATGGCATTGGCGCCCAGTCGGGTCTTGTTGGGGGTGCCGTCTATCTCAATGAGCATTTTGTCAATAGAGGTCTGATCCAGAACATTCAGACCCAGCATGGCCTCTGCCAGCTCACGGTTTACATTCTCAACGGCCAGCTCAACGCCCTTGCCGCCGTAGCGGGACATATCGCCGTCACGGAGCTCACAGGCCTCATACATACCGGTGGACGCACCTGAGGGAACGGAGGCTCTGCCTATGGTGCCGTCATCCAGTGTGACCTCCACCTCAACAGTGGGATTGCCCCGGGAGTCAAGTATCTCACGGGCCATTACATCTACGATCTCAAAATACTGCTTCATAATGCGAAACCTCCATACCAGGATATGTATATTATACCCTTGATCCCGCGGAAAATCAATTATCCGAACATAAATTCAAGACTTTTTGCCACCGCAAGGCTCATGATCTGAGGATCAATAAAGCCGTGGTCGGCCTTTTCAAAGGGGATGAACTCCATAACATTATCGTCGGCAAACCTCCGGGTGACCTCGATGGGTATAAGCTCGTCCTTTGCGCCGTGGATTATAAGAATATCGTCGGCCCAGTCCATATAGTTTTCAGCCCCGGCGTTGAAGGCTTTCAGCTCCTCCAGAAAGGCGGGGCTTATCTTCATCATCCGGTCAAAGCCGAACAGCACCTCCTTGCCCGCCTCCAGCTTCACCCGGTTTTCCGGGGTCATCACGGCAGAGCAGAGAGAATCGTACATATTTATCGCGGGACAGCGCAGAACGGTCTTTATGAAGGGATTGCCGTGATCGCGGATGTATTTCAAAAGCACATATCCCCCGAAGCTGGAAGCGTATGCCCTAAGCTCTATGCCGGGGTAGGCGCTTTCAAGGTATTCGACCGTTACCCGCAGATAGTCTACGCACTCTGAGAGTGTCAGCCTGCCCCGTCCGTCCTCGCCGTGACAGGGCAGGTCGAAAATTATCACCGCGTTGTGCTTGTATTTGCTCAGAGCCTTTTCGGCGAATTTCTCCACGCTTTTGGCTTCCTTGCTGCCGCCGAAGCCGTGGAGGGACACGACCGCGGAGTTAATACTGCGTGGGTCATTGCAGTACATTTTGCAGCGGACGGAATAGCCGTCGGAGTTTATGCTGAAATATTTGACCATGAAACAGCCCCCTATACATCTCATTATCTTTCCGCCAGCCAATCGTTATAATCTACGGATACGAAATTAATATCTCCGGGTTCCTCATAGTACAAGGAAATGTCGCAGGCCCAGTCATAATTCTTGTCATACGCATACGCATTATCAAAAAACGGTATAAAAATCAGGTCATTTCCTTCTTTCATGCAGTCCGAAATGTAATCATTTCTTTCAATCGCTTTTATCCTGTAGTCATACATGGAAATAACCATCACAATACTGACGGCTATGATAAGGCACGATGATGTGACAGTCACAAGCTTCCGAAATCTGCTGCCAAAATCGTTCCTGTAAAATATCACGGCAACGGCAAGTATGATAAGGACCATTGCCTGTAGGGTAGTCCTGCAATCTGAGCCCTTGAAAAGAAAATGGGGACCGAGAGAAACGGCGCCTAATCCGAGCGATGCTATGGCAAGGCTCCGCCCCTTTATCTGTCTGTCCTTTATCAGAAGCCCGACAGTGGAGCAGAGATACGGTATCCACACCGTATTGTAGATCAAATGATGATATGTCCATGTGTCTCTTCCGGCGCAGAGAAGATTGAAGACCAAAACAAAGATCGGAGAAGCGATAACAGCAGCTTTGTTGAAATTATTTGCATCAGGACAAAATACGGTGAGAAGTATTATTACTGAAACCAGGGAAATATTCGAGAAAAAAACATCCGTAAATACCGATATATTTTTCAGAATCCCGTATAACACATTGGAAATATCCGAAAAATCAAGCCACATTCTGACAGAACGGTATTGCTGGACCCATTCAGGCACACCAAATATTTTCGGTATCAGAAACATTATGCCCCCACCGATAGCTGTGCCGATAAGCCAGACAACAGACAGCCTTTTCCGGCAGTCGGAGGGCTCCTTCGAGCAGTAATACCACAGGCAGAGAAGAGACGCTAAAACAGCAACAACAGAGGTATGTTCAACAAAAAGCTGTCCGGATACAGAAAACAGGAATAGAACGATCATACGCATCGGGGTCAGCTTCCCCGAATAAACAATATAAAATGAAATCAGCATACAGATTATTCCGGGCACATAATTACAGAAGCCGCTGCACCATATCAGTGTCTCGGAAAAAACAGTTCGTTCCATAAGCATTATCATTGCGATAATAAGCAGAGGGCTCTGCTTTTTACTTTCTCTTGCGCAGAGAAACAGGCTATAACAAAACAGAATAATCATTAAAGCCTGGATCGGAGTCCGGATCATTTTTGAAGCGACAAGAAACTGTATCAGAGTATTTCCCAGGAACCGTCCGTTTCCATAGCAGGCGGAGGTTTCAAGAATACCTGCAACGCTGCGGTCCTCCTGCACTCTGAACCATACATCATCAGAGGTAAACACACTGCAGTACAGCATAAAACAGATTATTACGAATATAAAAGCAAAGAGAAGTATGTTCCTGACAGTGAAGCGATCGTCTGTATCCATGAAAACCTCCTCAAATTATGTCGATGTATTGCTGAATGTGCGGATACACCTGATAATCTTATGCTTTCAAAGTATATCACTATTGTGTAAACGATACAAGCCGCTATATATATCGGGATTTTTTCAACACATTGCATTAACACTTTACATTTTCAGCCTGTCAATGTAAAATAATATCACTTTACAGGAATAAGGACAGACATATATGACAGATTCTTCTTACAGATATTCTTCAACCGTAGAATTCGATCAGAAAAAGATCACCAGACTCACCCGGGTGCAGTTCTATTCAAAGACGCTCTGGCGCGATGTGCTGACCGTTTTATGTGCCGCGGCACTCCTTGCCGTGGGCGTGGGGACTCAGAGAGGCATAATCTCCACATTCGCTCTGGCTATGGGCGCGTTTATGGTCATATCCATTTTCTCCCGGGAGAGCTCTCTGGCAAAGGATATTACCCGGCGCTATGACGGGGCGTATCCCATGATCTTCTATTATTTCTCCGATGAGGGCATCAGGAGCAGCAAGCTCAAGGAGATAATGCCCTATACAGAGCTGAATATGCTCATACATGACAGGGAATACCTTTTCCTCTTCAAAAAAGACGGCAGCGCCCTGATGGTGGAAAAGAAGTCCGTGGAGGGCGAGGACGGCGCGGATGGGCTGATGCGGTACATCGCGGGGGCTTCATCGCTGAAATGGGAGAGCCTGTCAAAGCTGTTCGCAGTCAGCGTAAAGAGCTCTCTCAGCGCATGGCGCAGCAAGTCAAAGGAGGAATATTTCTCCGGAGAGAGGCTCGGTTAACATAATACAGAATGTTCAGATAATATGAGCTGTCCGATAAATACTTCGGGCAGCTCGTGGATTTTATTCCGTGTTCAGGTTTTGCGTGCGGGCTTTACATTGACCTCCGGCCTCATAGTGCCCTCAATAGGCCCGTGCTCCTTTTCAAAGCTCCTTATATTCTCGCGGATAAGAACGAGAATGTGGCTGTTGAGGGAACGGCCTTCGTAATCGGCCACATAGCCCAACCTGTCCAGCATCTCTTCCTCGATCCTTATTGATACACTCTTTATAGCCATATCAGCACAACCTTTTTAGATATATTGTATATTCATTTTATCCGATTGATGTGATATTATTGGAATTTAGATATACGGTATATCTATAATGTGAGGTGCTTTGAATGAATACAGCTTACTTTGTGCGCAAGCCAAGGAATATGGATGAACTTATAGTGCCGCATCTTCTGTGGCAGGAACGACAGTATGAGATCGTCGCGGAAAAGCTTCTTTCCGAAACGGACTATGAAAACTTCATAACCGATATGCAGGCTGACCGCCAGTATATTGAGGACTGCTCGGAGATGTGCCATACCGGGAGCATTATGAAATGTATTCTTTTAAGAAAGCGTGGAGAGAGTGAGGGTGTTCTTGCGGTGTCAGACCCGGACAGACCGGATCATGTGCTGTGGGCGGGGGTAAAGAATGGTAAACGATAGACAATGCCTTAAAATCCCCCCGTTATAATGTCGGACAATGTGTAATGGTAAATATGCGACGGCGCTCGCGGGACATCGTCCGCCCGTGACGGATGAGGTCTCCCGTTAAAAATGTCAAACAATGTGCAATGCAGCTGAGCCGCTGAGACGGAAATAAAGAAGCTTTATAAATTGAATATTAAGGCAACACCGCATAATGCGGCAAGAGCAGATACCGAGAGAAAATGAGTTCTGATGACGGCACTTTTTTGCAGGAATACTTTGTGTATTGCAAGAAAAAGTGACTAAATCAGGGCGCGTTTTATCCGGTAGATGCCGCAGGCGTATTATGCGGCGTTGCCATAGTAGAGATAGCGGATAAGGCGATTTCGGAGGTTGAGAGATACGCAAAAGGAGGAGAGGCTAACGCCTTTCCTCCTCAAGCTTTTTTACTTGCTTTCCTCAACAGCGATGACCGCACGGCCCTTATACTGGCCGCAGGCCTTGCAAGCACGGTGAGGCATGCAGAAGGCTCCGCAGTTGGGGCACTTGATGACGCCGGGAGCGGTGAGCTTCCACACGGAAGAGCGTCTCTTGTCACGTCTCTGTCTTGATACTTTTCCTTTTGGGACTGCCATGTTGACACCTCCTGAAGTTGGCTGTTCTGAGCAGCACTTTAATATTGATGCGATTTATTTATCCAAAAGCTGCTCAAGCACAGCAAATCTTGGATCAAGCGGTTTCCTGCATCCGCAGGGGCCCAGATTGAGATTCTTGCCGCAGGCAGAGCACAGACCCTTGCAGTCCTCCGAACAGAGGAACTTGGACTCCATATCCAGAAGGAAGAGAGTGGACACGATCTCGGTGAGATCGATTTCGTCTCCCTCAAGGACAAAGAGCTCGGGATCATCCTCGGATTCCTCCTCCACGATGGTCGCGAAAAGAGGGGTCTCCTTGATGCTGTAAAATTCACCGCCGCAGCGATCACAGATGCAGACCATTTCTGCTTCCAGTGTTCCCTCAAGCTGGAGAATGCCGGCCTCGTTGAAAACTCGGCCTTCTGCATGGGGCTTGCCATTATACTGTTTGATTTGAGGAAAGTCAAGCCCGTCAGTCTCCAGATCCAGAACGAAGGGGACGGAGCCGCCGGGTACTTCGATAATTTCCCTGAGATTGAGCCGCATAATATGCCACCTCACACAGTTGCCTTGATATTATAGATTACTTGTAAAGACTTGTCAACATAATTTTTCCGTAGTATAATCAAAAAAACTCAGTTTTCAAAAGGATTTTTTGGCGATTATGAAAGAATTGACTGTCGGGAAGAACGATGCGGGCCAGAGACTGGATCGCTTCGTGGGTAAGACCGTTCCTCTGCTGCCGGAATCCCTTCTTCAGAAGTACATAAGGCTCAAGAGAATAAAACTAAACGGTAAGGGCGCCAAGCGTGACACACGCCTTAACGCCGGGGATGTTCTGCAGCTGTATATAAACGATGAGTTCTTCGAGAAACCCAGAGAGGAAAACTCCTATCTGAAGGTCGGTACGCCGCGCCTTGATATTGTCTATGAGGATGACAACATCCTCCTGCTTGACAAGAAGCCGGGCGTACTGTGCCACAGCGCCGGTGTCTGGGACTATAACACGCTGATCGCAAATGTGCAGGCATATATGGCCCAGAAGGGCGAGTGGAGACCCAAGGAGGAAAACTCCTTCGCTCCCGCTCTCTGCAACCGCATCGACCGCAACACCGGCGGCATCGTTATCGCGGCAAAACACGCCGAGGCTCTGCGTATTATTAATGACAAGATAAAGGACAGAGAGATCGAGAAATACTATCTCTGCGCTGTTCAGGGCAGACCAAAGCCTCCGTCAGGCCGGCTTGAGAACTATCTTTTCAAGGATGCCCGGAAAAATCAGGTGTATGTGAAGTCCCGTCCGGAGCCGGGCGCAAAGACTGCTGTCACCGAATACCGCACCCTCTGCTCCAAGGGGGCTCTGAGCCTTGTTGAGTGCAGGCTTCTGACAGGGCGCACCCATCAGATACGCGCCCAGCTGTCCCATGCGGGCTTTCCCCTGCTTGGTGACGGGAAGTACGGCAGCGAGCGGTTCAATAAGGACTTTGAGGAAAAGGGTCAGGCCCTCTGCTCTTACCGTATCCGCTTTGAATTTCCCACCGACGCGGGGGCGCTGGAATACCTGCGGGGCAGGGAGTTCAAGGTGCGGAAGGTGGATTTCGCGGAGAAATACTTCGGCGTGACGGAGCTCAGCTTTGACTGAGCCGTGCTATTATGTGATAAGCGGGAAGGAATAATGATAAAGCTGCTTACAAAACTGTTTATAAAGGACAGAGAAAATGTTGCCGATCCCAGAGTGCGCAGAGCTTACGGCACAATGTGCTCGCTTTACGGCGTCTTTCTGAACCTGCTGCTGTTTGCGGGAAAGTATTTTGCAGGCGTCATCTCCGGCTCTGTGGCGATCCTGGCCGGCGCCTTCAACAACCTGTCCGACGCAGGCTCCTCCATCATCACTCTGCTGGGCTTTACCATCGCGGCTAAGAAGCCGGACCTCGACCACCCCTTCGGTCACGGCAGAGTGGAATATCTGACAGGGCTTGTGCTGTCTGCGCTCATCATGCTCATGGGCGTTGAGCTGGGCGAGGAGTCGATCGCGAAGATCATCGATCCCCAGCCGATAGTGGCCGGAATTATCCCGGCGGTTATTCTGCTTGTCTCTATTGCGGTCAAATTCTATATGAATCGCTATAACAGAGTCGTGGCAAAAAAAATCAACTCCGCCGCCATGGAGGCAACCGCCGCCGACTCATTATCCGATGCCATCGCCACCGGCGTTGTCCTCATATCCATGATAATCGCCTGGATCACCGGCATAAACATTGACGGCTACGCAGGCTGCCTTGTGTCACTGTTCATTATATACGCGGGCTTCAATGCAGCCAAAGAGACTATCTCTCCCCTGCTGGGTGTTGTTCCCGACAAGGAGCTGGTGCGGGGAATTGAGCAGATGGCTATGGCTCACCCCGAGATCGTCGGTGTTCACGATCTGATGATCCATGACTACGGCCCCGGCCGCAGGTACGCATCCCTCCATGCCGAGGTCAACGGCAAGGCCGATATCTTCGAGCTCCACGATGCCATAGATCAGGCAGAGCATGAGATCCGTGAAAAATACAATACCTTCACCACCATACACATGGATCCCATTGAATCCGATGACAGTGCCACTATGGAAATGCGCAGAGAGGTGACAGAAGTTCTGAAGACTATCACGCCCGAGATAACTGTCCATGACTTCCGTATGGTGCCCGGCCCTACCCACACGAATGTTATTTTCGACGCGGTGGTGCCCGCTGACTTCGCCATGCCCGACGAGCAGGTGGAAGAGAGGGTCAGGGAGATAGTCCACACCACATGGCCGGATCGCTTCGCGGTAGTCGAAATAGACCGCAGCTATGTGTGACCGTGTATAAAAGCTTGCCTCCCGGGACCATCGCAAGATCCCGGGAGGCTGTATTTATCTTACCACTTGTTTTCGACCTTCTCGGCAAAGCCGGGGAAATCCGCTATCTCGATGACCTTGCCGTCATCCAGTACAGCCTTGCCTGTAAAGCGGCCGAATACCTGATGCTGCTCAGACTTTATGAGCTTGACATCGGTGCAGGAGGCTCTGTCCATTACGGGCACAAAGTCCATTTCAAATCTGCCGTCGTCCGAGGTGAATGTCCATGGGGACATGAAATCCTTCTCGTCGCCGGGGATATTGAACCTGACCTGACTCAGCTTGTGCGCCTTGCCGTTATAGAACAGCATATTCTCGCTGGCGGCGGAGGTGTCGCCGAAGCCGTAGCCGATGTTCCATCCGAAGGGCACACCGTCCACCTGATAGGAGGCGGAGCCCCAGTACCATGTGTTGTGATATGTCCATACTCCCCTGCCCCAGTCAAGCACGGCGAATGACTCGGAGGGGTCAAAGACATATTCCCGCCTGCCGTATTTCACATAGCCCTTTGCCCGCATACAGTTGATCTTCTGATTATAATAGAAGCGGCCCTTCCTGGGGAAGGGAGTGCAGATGACCATGCTCTCCTCGGGCTCGTCGAAGAGCTCGACCTCGGCATCAAGAGCGCCCTCGGGGCCGTAATTATCCATGTGCGCCCTGAGTGTGCGGCGGCCGCCGCCGGGATTGGAGAAGGACATGGTATAGCCCTTGCCGGAATGGGCGACATCACCTTTTGCGGAGGTCTCGGGCATATGGAGCTTCCCCAGAGGCATGAAGCTCATGGGGCTGACGGTCATATTGAGGCCGTCCCGGAAATCCAGCAGGGATATTGAGTCCAGACCCATATAGCCGTTGTCATCAATAGTCAGGGCCAGAGCGAAGCGGCCATTGTTTATGAGGTAGTAATCCCATTCCTTGATGCGCATTTTGCCGGCCTTAATGGCCTTGCGGCTGTATTTGGGCAGCAGCTTCTTTGCAAAGCCGGGCTCAGTCAGATCGCCCTCGGAGTTGAGGAGAGGTATCTCTTTTACTATTTCGTGCTGCATAACTGTTTCTCCTTACCGGCACGCTCAGAACTTGTACACCTTTGGGGGATTGACGAAGGAGTAGAGGGTAGCGGTCACATGGCGCAGATACCATACCTCGGTGTTGCCGTCATCGGGGGAATACATGGCCTGCAGCTGGGGATAGGCCTCCAGCATACTGACTCTGGCCTCCCTATCATCATCCTCCACGGCCTTTGCCTCTATCCTCAGCCAGTCATTGCCGACCATGGCGCAGATCTCAAGACAGGGATTTTTGTGGAGCTGGCGGGAGACGGCCTTGCTCTTTCCGGTCTGGATATAAAGCTTGCCGTTGTACATATTCACGGTGCCAAAGGGACGGACGCGGGGCTGACCGTCTTCGTCGGTAGCGAGAAAATAGGTGCCGGCATCCTTCAGGAGCTGATAAACTTCTTCCATTGTAGTTTTCCTTTCTGATGTATTATAATCGGGCTGTTCGCCTTGACTTTTTACCGATCTTATACTAATATCTTTAAGGCAGCACCGTATTATGCGGGGGTGCCTTAAGTATTATACGCCATATATTGTAGCTATTCAAGAATTTTTAGGAGCTTGTTTCATGGGGTTTGTCGAACTGCTGCTGATTGCCGTCGGGCTGAGCATGGATGCCTTTGCCGTATCCGTCTGCAAGGGGCTGAGCGTTAAAGAGCTGAAGCCGAAGCACGCTCTTCTGGCCGGCGTCTGGTTCGGCGGTTTTCAGGCTTTGATGCCGCTGCTGGGCTGGCTGCTGGGTATTCGCTTTGAGAGCCTGATAACCAGCATAGACCACTGGATCGCCTTTGCGCTTCTGGCGGTGATCGGGGCAAACATGATAAAGGAATCCTTCGGAGAGCCGGACGAGCAGAGCGACGATTTCGGTCTGAAGACTATGTTCCTCATGGCTGTGGCTACCAGTATTGACGCGCTGGCCGTTGGCATCAGCTTTGCGTTCCTGTCGGTGGACATAGTCCCTGCCGCGTCCCTTATCGGTGTCACCACCTTCATACTGTCGGCGCTGGGCATATACATAGGCCGCGTTTTCGGTCTGCGGTTCAAGTCAAAGGCGGAGCTTGCCGGAGGCATTATCCTGATAGGCATCGGATTAAAAATTCTCCTTGAGCATCTGGGATTATTATAATATTTACTGTGTAAGCGGAGCTTCCACAGTAAACTTCTGAGGGCGAGAGATATGGAGATGAAAAAGAGCGAACGAGCGGGGCTTGTTGCCGTGCTTATTCTGATGCTCATATTGATTGTGGGCATATTTACACTTCTGAATACCGAGGGCTTCTCTGTTGAACGGGCCGTTGAATATGCGATACAGGCCGTCCGGCCCACACCGGAGCCTACGCCCGCTCCTACCCCGGAGCCTACACCGGCACCCACGCCGGCTCCTACCCCTGAGCCTACACCGGAGCCTACGCCCACACCCAGACCGAGAAATACGCTTCTCACTCTGGTTAACCCGTGGAATCCCCTGCCGGAGGACTTCTCCTGCGACACTACCTTCCTGTATGACGAGGTGTGGGTGGGTACAGCCATATATGACGACCTGCAGGAGATGCTCAACGACTGCTTTGATGCCAACTGTCAGCCCTATGTCTGCTCCGGCTTCCGTACATGGGAGAAACAGCAGGCTCTGTTCGACAACAAGATCGAGCGCCTTATATATGAGGACGGCGTAGATCCCGAGATCGCCGAAGAGGAGGCGGGAAAGGTGGTCGCGGTTCCGGGAACCAGCGAGCATCAGCTGGGGCTTGCGGTGGATATTATTGACTATAACTATCCCTACCTTACCTCTGAGCAGGAGAATACGCCCACCCAGAGCTGGCTTATGAATAATTCCTGGCGTTACGGCTTTATCCTCCGATATCCCAACGGCACAAGCGACATAACCGGCATCATTTATGAGCCCTGGCATTATCGCTATGTGGGGCGGGATTGCGCAAAGGAGATATACGAGCTGGATATAACTCTTGAGGAATACCTTGAGATGTTTTATGAATGATCCGCACTGGACAGAGGGGGACAGATCATGAGCTATACCGTGTTTTATTTCAGCGGCACAGGCAACAGCCGCTATGCGGCCCGCAGAGTTTCCGAGCGCACGGGAGGAGAGCTTGTATCCGTAAACGATATGCTGAAAAACAATGTCAGCGGCCCGGTGAAAACCGGAGAGGACATAGTTCTTGCCGCTCCCGTTTATGCCTGGAGGATACCCCGGGTGGTGGAAAACTGGCTGACGGGGGTGAAGCTTGAGGGAGCACAGCGCATCTGGTTCATACTTACCTGCGGAAGCGAGATCGGAAACGCACAGGCATACAACAGGAGGCTGGCGAAGACTCTGGGACTGCAGTACATGGGTACGGCAGGACTTCTCATGCCCTGCAATCATATCACGATGTTCCCGGTACCCGACAGAATTAAGGCGCTGGAGATAGTTGCCGAGGCAGAACCCGCTCTCAACGAGGCGGCGGGTATAATTGCAATGGGCAAGCCTCTGCATGATGCGGGCATATCGCCTGCGGATGAGGCCAGAAGCGCGCTTGTAAATCCGATGTTCTACCCGGTGTTTATTAAATCCGCGCCGTTCCGGGTGAAAGATGACTGTATCTCCTGCGGCAAATGCGCGGAGATATGCCCGCTCAACAATATTACCCTGCAAAACGGCAGACCGCAGTGGGGAAAAAACTGTACTCACTGCCTCGGCTGTATAAATTACTGCCCGGTTGAGGCTGTTGAGTATGGAAGAAAGACCCGGGGAAAATCAAGATATCATCTCGACTGAGCGGAGAGAACATATATATTGTGGTGTAGGGCTCTCATTCGTATAATGTGTGCAAATGGGGCGTAAAATCCGTGAATTATTCACAAAAACACATCAAAAAATATATGAAAAAAATAAAAAAAAGACTTGCTTTTCTCACGCCGGTTTGCTATAATCCTGTAATGCGAGTTGTCGTCAACTCAATTTTATAGGAGGAGGTGCATCGAAGCATGGCCAACATTAAATCTTCTGCAAAGAGAGATCTTAAGTCCAAGGAACTCAGAGCAAAGAACCGCGCTGATAAGACCGAGCTCAAGACCATGATGAAAAAGTTTGACGCTGCTGTTGCTGAAGGCAACAAGGAAACAGCCGTCAGTGCCTATAAAGTTGCAGTTAAGACAGTCGATCGCGCAGCTGGCAAGGGTCTGCTGCACAAGAACAATGCAGCACACAAGAAGTCCGCTATGACCACTAAGCTCAACGAGATGGCTTGATCTTGAACTTGATCCGGGGTGCAGTCCTTTCTGCGCCCCGGTTTAATTTTAAGGCACCACCGCATAATACGCCTGCGGCATCTACCGGATAAGATGAGCCACCCTCTGTGTAAGTTCGCGTAAGCCAAATCAAAGATTTGGACGCTCACTTATGATTTAGTCACTTTTTCTTGCAATACACGAAGTATTCCTGCGAAAAAGTGCCGTCATCAGAACCCTCTTTCTCTCGGTATCTGCTCTTGCCGCATTATGCGGTGTTGCCTTATTCTTCGGTATTGCACGACTCACCGCAGGAATATGCCGGCAGATCCGCGTCAGCTTCCGTATGTTATATGAGTAGAGAGGGAAAAGAAATGGATATCAGGCTTTGCTGCATAGATACGCTCAAGGGAGAACCGCTTATCATGCTCCACGGCAACGGCGGGAGCAAGGAGTATTTTAATAACCAGATCGCCTATTTCATGGATAAATACCGCGTCATCGCACCGGATACCCGGGGTCATGGACAGAGCCCCAGAGGAGAGGGAGAGTTCTCCATCGGCCGCTTTGCTGAGGATCTGCGGGAGCTTATGGACGATAAGGGTATCGAATCCGCCCATATTCTCGGCTTCTCCGACGGCGGAAACATCGCCCTGTACTTTGCCCTGCGCTACCCGCACAGGGTCAGGAGTCTTATCCTCAACGGCGCAAATCTCAATCCCTCCGGCGTGAAGGATTCATTCCAGCGCTGCATTGAGCTGAGCTATAAGCTCACCGGGAAATTCGCCGAGAAGAGCGAGAATGCCCGCCACAAGGCAGAGCTTCTGGGACTCATGGTGAATGAGCCGAACATTGATCCCACATCTCTGTATTATCTGCGGATACCGACTCTTGTCATCGTCGGCACCCGGGATCTGATAAAGCTGAATCACAGCCGCATGATCTGCGCCAGCCTGCCCAATGCGCAGCTTGTGATGATAAAGGGCGACCACTGTATCGCGAGCAAGAACCCGGCGGTCTTCAATCAGGAGGTTGAGAAATTCCTCCGGGAGCAGCATAACAGCGTGGGATAACGAATACGGGAGAGGCAAGCTATGAGAAAGAAACTGATGCTTATCGTGAATCCTGTGGCCGGTCGCGGGGCATACAAGGACAAATTTGCCGATGCTCTTATAGAGTTGAACAAAGGCGGATATGAGACCACGGTATTCTTCACCGAGGGTCCGGGAGACGGAAAACGGCTGGCCTGTGAGAGAGGGAAGGACTTTGATGCTGTCGCCTGCCTCGGCGGAGACGGCAGTCTCAGCGATGTGCTCTCAGGACTGATAGCTCTTCAGGATCCCCCCTGCGTGGGCTATTTTCCAATGGGGACCACCAACGATGTCGCCACAACTCTCGGCCTGCCTAAGAACGATCCCATCGCCGCGGCGAAAATGCTTGTCGCGGGGACTCCGCACCCCTTTGATGTCGGAGGCTTCAGGGATGATGAATATTTCGCGTACATTGCCGCTTTCGGCGCGTTCACAGAGGTGAGCTATGCCACACCTCAGGATCAGAAGAAGGTTTTGGGTCACCTTGCCTATGTGCTTCAGGGTGCGCTCCAGATCGGGAAGATAGAGAGCTACAAAACCAGAGTGGAATATGATGACGGCGTGTTTGAGGGAGAGCTTCTCTACGGCAGTATGTCAAACTCCACCTCCGTCGCGGGGATCGTGCGGCTGCCCGAGGCAATGGTGTCGCTGGGAGACGGAATGTCCGAGCTGGTGCTGGTAAAGACCCCGGAAAGCCTGCTGGAGTTCAGCAACATAGTGGACAGCGTTATCAGCCAGCGCTTTGACAGCAAAAATCTCCTTGTCCTGCACACAAAGAAAGCCGTGTTCACCTTTGATAAGCCGGTGGCATGGACCCGTGACGGCGAGGCCGGCGGCGAGCATACCAGAGTGGAGCTGTGCAACCACCGCGCTCCGGTCAAGCTTATATTTTGATATCTATCTGTTCTCCGGGCGCATTACGGTGCGCCCGGAGTCTTTTATCCGGAAATGTCTATCCTGTACGGGAAAGACGGCCTATCTTTTCCCTGCCTTTTCCGGCCCAATAAAATGGTATTCAACAGCACCGAATGACCCCATTCTGCATGGCCCAAACCTATAATACAATCATATTATGCAATGCGGGAGGGCAAAAGAATGGATCAGGAGCAACAGGGCCGGCTCAGTCTGCCGGCTCCGGGAACGAGGACAACGGGAACGAAAACGCCGTGGCTGCTTACGGTGCGATGCGCCATATTCATGCTGCTGGGGCTGGTACTGGCATTCGCGAGGGTAGCGGACGGCGGCGCACCCTTCGGAATGGCTATGGTGGCCTGTGCGGGAGCGGGTATTTCGGGCGTGTTCACTCTCACCGGAGCGTCGCTGGGTTATCTGGTGAGCGGCGGACTGGACTGGGGAGTGAGATATATCGCGTCGGCGGTGCTGGTGTATACGGTGTCGTTCGTGTTCCACGAGCTGCCGGTATACCGAAGCCGCTATTTCATGCCGGCCTGTGCCGGAACGGTGATGGCGCTCACAGGCTTTCTGGGCAGCTTTTCCGCAACCGTGGAGAGCGCGCCTCTTGCCGCAAAGCTCATTATGGAGACGGTGATGGCCTTCGGCGGCACATATTTCTTCAAAGAGGCTCTGACAGACAATCTTCGCACTACCGAGACGGCGGAGCTTTGCCATGCCACAGCGGTGATGATAATGACGGGATGCCTGCTGATGGCCGTGTCCCGGCTCGTGATACTCAATACGGTCTCCGTGGGCCGTTTTCTCGCTCTTCTTATCGTTATGGCCTCCGCGCTGAAGGGCGGCGTACTCACCGGCTGCGCCGTGGGTACTATTCTGGGCCTGTCCATGGATATGGGAAATGAGGGCGCCGCGTTCTATACCATGGCCTATTCCTTTTCCGGCCTGCTCTCGGGGGTTTTTGCCCGCCACGGCAGATTTCTCTTCACCCTGTCCTTTGTTCTGGCGGGAGCCATGATCGCCGCCTGCACATGGAATACAGGCCCGAATATCGGCGCCATGTTCGAGACCTTCTGTGCGTCGGTAATATTCATGATACTGCCCTCCGACTGGCTCAATCGCTTCGGCCTGATACTTCAGTCCATGGAGCGGGGCAGCGGGGAGACAGGCCTTCGCAGATTTGCGGCGGGGCGGGTAATGAATCTCAGCTCCGCATATTCGGAGCTGTATGAGACGGTTCGGAAGAGTGTGGACAGCCCCTACAACGATGAGAACATATCCCGCATTTTTGACAGGGCGGCCGATGAGGTCTGCGTAAAATGCCGCTTTCGCTCCCGATGCTGGGCGGAGGAATACATGGACACGCTCTCTGCCATGAACGATGCCACCAAGGCCATGATCAGCCACGGCTCTCTGGAGGTGGAGGATATACCGGAGCATTTTCGCACAAAGTGCGTGGATCTCACCGCTTTTGTGGCGGCGGTAAACGGAGAGCTGCGGGGGCTGTCGTACAGGAAGCGTCTCAAAAACTGCCTTGAGGAGAACAGGCAGGTGGCATGGGGTCAGTATAACGACATCGCCGCAATTCTGGGAAACATTGCCGATGAGCTGGGCAATGTGAGCGGCACGGAGCCTATGGCGGAGCGGCGGCTGATGCGCTATCTGCGCAGCCTTGATATGGATGCGGATGTGTCCGTTTACAGAGACGGCAGCGGCCGGATGAGACTGTCCATCGAGAGCGGCCGTCTGACTCCCCTGCTGAATGAAAAGGACTATCTGACCCGTATCAGCACGATAGTCGGCGTGCGCATGAGTCAGCAGACAGAGCCGGAGCCCGGGGACGGGAGCATTCTGCTGCTTGAGGCCGAGCCTCTTGCGGTATCGGTAGGTATCGCCGCCCTGAAGAAAAAAGGGGAAAAGGTCAGCGGAGATAAGGGCACCTACTTTAAGACCGACTCCGGTGTACTCAATGTGATACTGTCCGACGGTATGGGCAGCGGAGATGAGGCGGCCCGGGACAGTCAGGAGGTGGTGGAGATACTTGAAAAATTCCTGCGCTCCGGAGTTGACCCGGCCGTTGCCATGAAGATACTCAATTCCGTGCTCCTGCTGAGAGACGGAGAAAACTGGGGCTATACGGGAGTTGACCTCATGTGCGTGGATCTCTTCACCGGGGAGACCTGCTTTTATAAATACGGGGCCGCGCCCTCATATGTGAAAAACGGACGGAAAATAGAGCGTATCTCCGGGGAGGCACTGGCAGCGGGCCTGTCATCCGGAGAGGGAATTGCCCCGGACATTGTGCGCATGAAGCTGCATCCGGGCTCAACCGCGATAATAGCTACCGACGGAGTGATAGCCGACAGTCAGGACGAGTGGCTGAAGGAGCTGCTGCAAAAGGGCTTTGAGGATATGAAGGCTTTGGCAAAGGCGGTTCTGAAGGAGGCAGAAAAGCTGTACGGAGCCAATGACGATATGACGGTAATAACCGTGCGGGTGGAGGAGCGAAGCTGATGGAGCGACAGAAGGGTCCTCCCGGCAGGACCGGCGAGGGAAACGGCAGACGCACGGCACCACCCTGTCGGATACTCAAAGGGAATATGCACAGGACACTGGTGGTAAAGGACCCGGGAGGTATCTATTCTCAGGCGATCTTCATTCTCAAACCGGAGGCCTGCGGTCAGGAGATAGGAAAACGGGAATTGCTGCGTCAGGCAAAGGAGGCGGCGGGGGTGCTCCTGCCGCAGGCACCGGCGCGGAGCCGGTCTGCGCTGTTTTTCCTGATGGGCGTTCTTCTCGGCTCACTGTGTACGGCGGGGGCGCTTTGGGGACTCGGAATAGCGGTATTTCATTGACAACGGAGGGGAGAATTGCTAGAATAATGCACAGAAAAACAGTCAGGGGGACATATTATGGATATTTTAAAGGAAATAGCAGACAGACGAAGCGTGAGAAAGTTCCGGACAAGTCCGGTTTCCGATGAGGATATCAGGGCAATACTGGAGGCGGGCAGACTTGCGCCCTCCGGAAACAATACCCAGCCCTGGCGCTTCCTTGTGGTAAGAGATGAGGAGACAAGAAAGCGCATCGTGGAAGCCGACATGAACCAGAAATGGATGCTGGACGCGCCGGTGCTCATTGTGTGCATGGGGGACATCCGCACCCGGATAAAGGAGGAAGTGATGCGCTGTCCCGACGAGGACATGGGAAACCCTGATCTCAGAAGGATAGTGCGAGACTCTGCCATAGCCATAGGCTATATGCTGCTGGAGATCGAGCATCTTGGTCTTAGCTCCTGCTGGACAGGCGCCTATGAGCAGAAGGCCATGCGTGAGGCGGCAGGTCTGCCCGAATATATGTATGTGAGCGGCGTTCTGCCCATCGGCTATGGAGAGGAAGTGCCCGCGGCCCGACCCAAAAAGGCAATAGAGGATATTGTGCGCTTCGAGAAATGGGAGTAATCACGTTTCGGTTTAATCGGATTTCAATACGATAAAAAGACGCCTGAGTGACAAAAAAGCCGCTCAGGCGTTAAAATGTATTGAAAAATATTGAAAAAACGGCAAATAAGCCCTTGACATCATGCCGGAAGTGTAGTATATTATCTGAGCGCTCCGGAGACAGCAGGTGGCTCAGGCCGTAAATCCTGCCGAGGACATCAACAATTTATTATTGATTGTTTTTGTGTCTCTGCGTCCATGTGGTGCAGGGGCTTTCTTTATGGGCGTGTAATCATTCCGTGTGGAGGTGAAAAACACACATGCCAAACGCAAAGGTTCTTAGCGAAAAGCAGGCGATAGTGGAAGCACTGGCCGAGCGTATCAAGGGCGCAAGCGCAGGTGTTCTGGTGGACTATAAGGGAATTACAGTCGCCGAAGATACCGAGCTTCGTACCGCACTGCGCAAGGACGGCGTCGAGTACACCGTCGTCAAGAACACCCTTACCAGAAAGGCTCTGGATAAGCTGGGCATGAGCGAACTGGACTCCGTCCTCAACGGCACCACTTCTCTGGCTACCGCCGTTGATGATCCTATCGGTCCTTTCCGTATCGTTGCTGAGTATTCCAAGAAGCTGGGCGACCGCTTCAATGTAAAGGCGGCGTTCCTTGAGGGACAGGTTCTGAGCATGGCCGATATCGAGGCTCTGTCCACCCTGACTTCCAAGAACGACCTGTACGGCAAGCTGGCCGGCTCTCTGAACGCAATCATCGCAGGTCTCGCAGTCAGCCTTGGCGAGCACCTTACACAGCTGGGCGGCTCCGTAGAGGATGCAGCACCCGCAGAGGCAGCAGAGTGATCTGCAACACACATTTATTTATGGAGGATAATTAATTATGGCAAGCGAAAAGAGCGTAGCTATTCTTGAAGAGATCAAGGCTCTGTCCGTTCTGGAGCTCAAGGACCTGATCGACGGCATTTGCGAGACCTTTGGTGTTTCCGCAGTTGCAACCGCAGCAGCCGGCCCCGCAGTGGCAGCTGTTGTTGAAGAGAAGACCGAGTTTGATGTTGTTATGACCAGCTTTGGCGCAGAGAAGATCAAGGTCATCAAGGAAGTCCGCGGTATCACCGGTCTGGGCCTGGCAGAGGCAAAGGCAATGGTCGAGGCTGTTCCTGCCAAGATCAAGGAAGGCGTTTCCAAGGAAGACGCAGAAGAGCTCAAGGCAAAGCTCGAGGCAGTCGGCGCAGTCGTCGAGATCAAGTAATTTTACCTGTAAGCTATTCAAAGCCCACGCTGTTACCAGCGTGGGTTTTCTTATTTATATTATATTGAGGAAGAGACAGGCGACTTTGTGAAGAGCCGATCCCAAAGCTTCATAACATATTTTGCCGCGATATGCAGGATGGCGGAAAGGACGGCCACCGGAATGAGGGCCAGATACCACACGGCATCCGTATCGGGCACTCTGCCGCTTTCGATACAGAGCTTTACAGTATCGAACACCGCGACATGTACGAGGAAAAGCTCAAAGGTGTATTTCCCGACGAAGGAAAAAACGGAAACAACGGCTCTGCCCACAGCTCCTCTTTCCAGAGTACGGCAGACGGCGGAGATCAGGACGCAGAGCCCCGGGGCGATGGCGATAAAGGGATACCAGTAAAGCCCGTATCTCCAGCGGTAGCCCGGGAAAAAGCGGTCAGCGGCAAACAGCGCGGCAAGACCCAGAATGAAAAGGATGCCAAGGAGAACGATATTGCGGGCATCGAGCTTTCTCTCCTCCTGATAACCGAGCCACATACCAAGGAAAAAGACGGGGATCCTGACGGCGATCAGTATGAGATCCTCACAGTTCCAGAAGGCGATCGAGGCCAGCAGCATCAGGGCAAGGGAAACAAGGATCCCGCACTTGGAGCGAGTCCTGTCAAGGAGCAGGAACAGATAGGGCGTGAGGAAGTATGTGAGCCACATGGCGCCTATGTACCAGTTGAAGGAGCCGCCCTTGGAGGTGAACTGCTGGACGGAAAAGATGTTGCCTATTGCTGCCGGGACGGAAATCTGCCCGGCTATGAGCTTAACTGCCACCCATGGGAGTATGAATATGAGATAAGTGGGCAGGATACGGCGCATCCGTTTCCCGATAAACGCACCGACCTCCGGCTCCTTTTTCCATGAACAGCAGCAGCCGAGACCGGAGGCAAAGAAGAAAATATCGACGCCTCCGTAACCGTGGGATTTGAACCCGGAGAGGAAATCCGGGCATACGGTGTCCATATGATAAAAGATGATCCATAGAATGGCGAAGCCCATCCAGACCTTGCGGTATTTGCAGATTTCTTTTGTGGTCACACTAATCATCCATTCCGCCGCTTCGCGTCGGCGCAAAGAGTAAATAAGACGCTACATCTTATCACGCGAAGCAAAGGAATGATAAGATGATTTAATATTATGATCACATTAGTGTGAAAGGCACTTTCACACTAATATCTTCTGAATGGGAAAAACAATAATGGCTGAGGGCGGGACTATTCTTAGGGAAGCGCTGATTAATTCGGTGAGAGCAGATGCCGAAAGCGAATTATTCAGCGTTTCCTTAGTTTCCCAAATAGTCCAGCATGACCATTGTAATATCGTCAAACTGCTCTGCCTCGCCGACGAATGTATCAATGTCCGCCTTTACCGCGAGGAGAGTCTCTTCGGCACCAAGGGTGGAATTTGCTGACAGGAAGCTCAGAAGACGGTCCTCGCCGTAGAGCTCATTATTGGTGTCGGTGGCCTCGGTCACACCGTCGGTGTAGAGATAAAGCCTGTCACCGGGGGCCAGGTCAAGCTCCTGCAGACGGTATTTCACATCGTCCATGCCTGCCAGAATAAAGCCCGGGCGGCTCTTGAGATACTCGCAGCCGCTCTCCTTGCGCATAACAACGGGAGGATTGTGGCCGGCGTTGGCATAGGTCATGTGACCTGTGTTGAGGTCGATAATTCCCATCCATGCGGTAACGAACATACCGGCTTCGTTGTTCTCACAAAGGCGGGCATTGGCCTGAGTGAACACCTCGTTTACGGGAAGGCCTTCCTCTGTCAGATTTTTCAGCATGGTTTTTGCCTGCATCATGAACATTGCGGCGGGGATCCCCTTGCCGGAGACATCCGCAATGAGGACAGCGGCCTTGTCCTTGCCCAGCATATAGAAATCGTAGAAATCGCCGCCCACTTCCTTGGCGGTACCCATAAAAGAAGCAATGTTGATCTGCGGCACATTTGAGAACAGCGGCTTTGCGTTAGGAAGAGCCGATAACTGAATAGTCTTTGCGAGGGCCAGCTCCCGGTCGATTCTGGTCTTGGCCTCTGAAATAAGATCCTTCAGGGTGGAGACGGTGGAGTTTATGTAATCGGACAGCGACGAGAACTCGGAGCTCGAGCGTACATCCACGGTAACGCTGAGATCTCCGCAGATGATCTGATCCAGCTTGGAGTTGACAATGCGGATGTTATTCACCACCAGCCGCTTCAGGAGCATATATATCAGGAAGAACAGGGCCGCAAATATGATGACCTCCATATAGGAGTTTACATAGACCGCCTCGTCTCTTGATTCCATCACCTGGGAGTAAGGGACGATGGCCACTATGTAGAACTGGTCAGAGGTGACATATGTCCAGAAATAATCGTTGCCCTTAAAGCTTGCGGTCTGAAGGACGCCCTCCTCCGGGGGATCGGGGATGTTGATGCCGCAGAATGAGAGGGTACCGGAAAAAGACTGGCTGTTTGTGCTGACAATATTTCCGTTACTGTCGGCAATAAGCATCATTCCGATCTCGCCCACATGGCGGTTGTTGGTCATGCCCTCGATAAGAGGGAAAAGCTCGTCCCAGAAGGTCGGCGTGTCATAGCCTGCCACGACAATACTTCCGTCGGACAGGGCACAGCCGGCATATTTCATGTTGACCGGATCGGAGCTGTCGCTGAAAGCGGAGGGCTGATACTCCAGAATAAACTCATCGGAGCCGTTAGTCTGCGCCATAAACTCGCCCATCCGGGGAGAGGTGCTCATATCTAAACCGATGTGGCCGTCAACGGTACTACCGGCAACAATACCGTCGGGCCCGATAAGATTTATCTCCGACACGCCGTATAAATTGAGCATAGGGGCAAGCTCCGCCTCAGGATGTGCCTCCAGTAATCTTGTGATGTTGCGGCAGCGGATGAGGAGGCGGCTGTCGGCAGTCTCCTTCATATCGGCTCGCACATCCTCCAGGTTTATATTCATCAGCTCGTTTGCGGAGATAAGCGCAGTATTAGTCTGGAGAATGTATAAAAATACGGTGGTCAGCACATAGCCGATGACGACGGAAAGAAGCATCAGCCTCTGCACCTGATGAGATATGCTCCGCAGAGGGCGAGTCTTCGCGGCGGCGTCACCTCTGGAGAACACATTGACAAGAATAATCGCCAGACACACGCCCAGGGCGTTGCACAGAAGCATGGGGAAGGTGCATATCTTGACCACGGAATAGGCCGCCTTCGGATCGGAAAGATGAGTCAGGAACAGAATGGACAGATGCAGCACTTCCATGACTAAGGCGACGAAAAATCCTATAACGGGATAAGGGTGCTTGTTGTCAAACATGAACCGGCGCAGGGCGGCGGCATAGAAACCGGCAAGGATGCAGGATATGGTGCAGGCAAGTCTTGAATACATACCGGAGCCCCAGTACACGGAGAACCAGCGCTCCACACCGCCGATAATGCCGGCAATTATTCCGGCCGGTCCGCCGAAAAGGAGACCCGCACACAGAGGAGAGGCGTCTCTGGCGTTAATAACGGCGATACCTATGTCCACGCCGAATTCCGTGCTGAACACGGCGGCAAGACCGAAGACAATTCCGATTATGATCTGTTTTTTCCAGTATGATAAAATGCCAAATTTTGAGCCTCGTTCCAGACAGCAAAATATAACGGAGATCGCTACGGGAACCAACGCGGCACCGAACAATTTGAGATATAAGGCCATAAAGCACAAACCTCACATGAACTTGATCGAAACCATTATAAAACGAAGCCGCCTGATTTTCAATAGTGTCCCATAGTAATTCAATATCCTACAGTATTTTCAGCGCGGCAACAACGGATAATATCACCCCATAGACCGCGCCCGCGGTCATACCCCATACGATCACAGGCCCGCAGACAGTGAACATCTTTGCGGAGGTGCCCAGAATGAGCCCTTCGGTTCGGTATTCCATTCCCGGCGCGGTCATGGCGTTGGCAAAGCCGGTGATGGGAACCAAAGTCCCGGCTCCTCCGAATTTGGCCAGCTCGTCATATATACCAAGACCCGTAAGCAATGCGCTCAGAAAGATGAGAGTCATTGATTCCGCCCCGGTGGCCAGCTCCTCACTGAGTCCAAGGCGCAAATAAACAGTCATAATAAGCTGACCGAGGACACATATTGCCCCGCCGGTGATAAAGGCCCGGAACATATTACGGTCTGTGTGGGATCTTGGCATTCTCTGTCCGGCGAAGCGGGCATATTCCTCAGGATCGATTTTCATACACACATTTCCCCCTTTTGCTTTAGGCAACGCCGCATAATACGCCTGCGGCATCTACCGGATAAAATGCGCCCCGATTTAGT
>JAZUJF010000241.1:0-8337 GCA_045642585.1 Candidatus Limivicinus sp. | reverse complement strand
GCCCTGATGGACGGCGTTGGAGGTCGTGTAGCGGTCGGATATAATGAGTCCGCCGTTCTCGTAAATCTTACCCCAGTCATCACGGTATGACGCAAAACGATCCACAGCAAAAAATGTAGCCGCGGTGTACGCATTGACATCTCCGGGATGAGTGCCGAACGCACCGGACAGATACATACGGATAAGGGCACTGCTGTCCTTATCGTATCTGGGGAACACAATGTGATTATAGTCAATTCCGTCCTTTTCCAAACGGGCACAGATGCGGCGATACTGAGCGGACTTGCCGCTGCCGTCTATTCCCTCAAGAACGATAAGCTTTCCGTTTGCCATAACAGTATTCTATTCAGATCTGGCTGAATACCTTTCCGATCTTTTGGTGAATTATCAGGTCGGCACATCCGTCATAGGGGGTCTCGCTGAGATTAATAAGCACAAGCTTGCTGCCCTGATAATAATTAATAAGTCCCGCGGCGGGATAGACATTGAGAGATGTCCCGCCGATAATGAGCACATCGGCACGGCGGATATATGTAATGGCCTTTCTGACTATATCGTCATCAAGAGCCTCCTCATAGAGGACGATATCGGGCCGGATGACGCCGCCGCAGCTGCATCTTGGCACGCCGACACCCATGTTGACAACATCTGCGGGATAAGGCTTACAGCACCTGGAGCAATATGCTCTGAGGATGCTTCCGTGGAGTTCAAGCACATTCTCGCTTCCGGCGGCCTGATGGAGGCCGTCAATGTTCTGGGTTATGACAGCCTTCAGCTTGCCCTCTTTTTCAAGCTCCGCAAGCCGAAGATGTGCGGCATTGGGCTTCACACCGTCTATGACCAGCTTTTCACGGTGAAAACGGTAGTATTCCTCCGGATCCCTTTCAAAAAAGCTGTGGCTGATAATAGTCTCGGGAGGATACTTCCATTTCTGATTGTACAGGCCGTCAACACTCCGGAAATCCGGGATGCCGCTCTCGGTGCTCACTCCGGCACCGCCGAAGAAAACAATATTATTGCTCTCTTCCACCAGCTTTTTCAGTTTTTCAATGCTCTCATCCATGATCGTCACCTTTCAGAGCTTAGTCTTTTCAATGATGGAATTGTATTTTTCCCGGTAGCTTTGGAGCGTGATCTCCTGCTCCCGGCGCATGACATACTGATATGTGTCGTCGGAGCACTGAGCGGTCATGTTCAGAACATGGACGCTTGCCGTCTCGCAGGCCGCAAGAGCAAACCCGGCGGAGGCTGCGACATAGGGCAGAGCGTCGTGTGGGCATACATCCTTGATCTCGTTGAGGAAATCAAAGCACTGTCCCATCATTCCGATTATCTCCTCGCAGATCGCGGACGCAGGCTGACGGGAGGCCTCGATATTGCGCTCTATCCCCTCCTGCAAGGCTCTGCGCAGAGGAGCGCGGCATTTAACATCCTCGTCAATGAGGTGGATCATATATGTTCTGAGGATCTCCGCGTTCTTTCTCAGATATGCAAAGCGCTCATTCCCGCCGTCCTGTCTGAGGGTCAGCTCTGATGCACGCCGGAGCATGGCCGCGGCATATGCCGCAGTCTGAGCGGATGCGCTGCCGATCTCAAGCTTTCCGTCAGGATCGGCCAAAGCGACGGTAAAATCCTCAGCGTCCTTTTTCCTGAATATGTCGATAACAAGCTTGTCTGCCATGAATAATCCCCTTTCCGATACCGTTGCCTGAAATAGCGGTATCAATTCAGTCCCGGTTAAACTCTCTCAGTCTGAGGCCCTCATTCTTCTGCAGAGCCCACCCGATACACCAGTCGGAGGTGAACAGCAGGAGATTATTGCCCTTGAAGTCCTGTACCCACTTGGTATCGCTTGTGAGATTGAGAGAGGAAATGTCTATGTTCTCGTTTTCTATCCAGCGCAGATGCTCATACGGCATGGAGCGCCGGCGAATATCAACACCGTACTCGGTTTTAAGTCTGTACTCAAGAACCTCAAACTGCAGCACGCCAACGACTCCGACCACGATCTCTTCAACACCTGTATAAGGCTCATGGAATATCTGTATGGCACCCTCCTGCGCGATCTGCATGATGCCTTTCTCGAACTGCTTGCGCTTCATGGTATCTATACGCTCAACTGCGGCAAAATGTTCCGGGGCAAATGTGGGAATACCCTCGAAGCACACATTCATCCCCTTTTCACATATGGTGTCGCCGATGGAGAAGATGCCCGGGTCAAATACGCCTATGATGTCACCGGCGTATGCCTCGTCGATAATAGCGCGCTCCTGTGCCATCAGCTGCTGTGGCTGGGCGAGGCGGAGGGTCTTACCGGCCTGAACATGGAAGTATTCCCTGTCGCGCTCAAATTTTCCGGAACAGATGCGCATAAAGGCAATTCTGTCACGGTGGGCCTTGTTCATGTTAGCCTGGATCTTGAAGACGAAAGCGGAGAAGCCCTTATCTGTGGGCTCAACAATATCATCGCCGGATATTCTGGCAAGAGGAGGCATCGTCATCTGAAGGAAGCTCTCAAGGAAAGGCTCAACCCCGAAGTTGTTGAGAGCGGAGCCGAAGAACACAGGGCTCAGCTTTCCCTGACGGACAAGCTCTATATCAAAGTCATATCCCGCACCGTCAAGAAGCTCAATATCATCGGACAGCTGCTCCCGGAGCTTACGCCCGATAAGCTCATCCAGCTTGTCTGTATCATCAAGAGTACACTCTATGGCCTTTATCTTGCTCTGCCCCCGGTGAAACTCGTTGAAAGCAAGGATTTCTTTCTTCTCTCTGTCGTAAACGCCCTTGAAATCCTGTCCGCAGCCAATGGGCCAGTTCATGGGATATGTGCCTATACCGAACTCCGTCTCCAGCTCCTCCATAAGGTCATAGGGACTGCGCGCCTCACGGTCAAGCTTGTTGATAAAAGTGAAAATAGGGATATGGCGCATGGCGCATATCCTGAATAGCTTTCTGGTCTGAGGCTCGATGCCCTTTGCCGCGTCTATGACCATAACAGCGGAGTCTGCCGCCATAAGGGTGCGGTAGGTGTCCTCGGAAAAGTCCTGGTGGCCGGGGGTAGCAAGAATATTAATGCAGAAGCCCTTGTATTCAAACTGCATAACAGAGGAGGTTATGGAAATACCTCTCTGCTTCTCAAGCTCCATCCAGTCGGAGACAGCATGGCGGGCTGTGGCCTTGCCCTTGACGGAGCCTGCCAGCTGGATCGCGCCGCCGTAGAGAAGGAACTTCTCGGTCAGGGTGGTCTTACCGGCGTCAGGGTGGGATATTATAGCAAAGGTTCTGCGTCTTTCGATCTCATTGATAAAATCAGGCATTCTTATTCATCCCTCATAACTCAAAAACTTGGCAAGGGCAATACCGTATAACGCGGCAGGAGCGGACACCGGGTAATAATGAATTATGATAACGGCACTTTTTGCAGTAATACTTGGTGTATTGCAAATAAAGTGACTGAATCAGAGCACATTTTATCCGGTAGACGCCGCAGATGTAATATGCGGTCATGCCCGAGGTATTATACCCGATATTGGGTCATTTGTAAAGCAGATCATCCATATCTGCTATCTTATCCAGGAGCACCGCAATGTTCTCGTCCGAATACTCTATCTCCGAGGAGAACAGACGCAGCTTATCTTCAATTCTGCCCGGGAGACAGGCAAGAAGACGCACGGAGACAAACACAAACTGCAGCACCAGCGCACCCTCGTCCTCATCATCGGCGGAGGCAAAATGCCTGTATATCAGATACTCGGCGATGCGCTCATATACTGTTCCTTCGGGCTCATTGTCTGAAAGATGACCTGTCAGGACGGATGTCCACTCCTCGTCCATCCTTTCAAGGGAGAGGAAGGTTTTTATCCAATTCTCCCTGTCAAAGGGCAGCAGCTCCATGCCCATCATAGCACAGCACTGCTCCATCCTCCGCAGCAGAGAAACATCCTGCTGTTTAAGTATATCAAAAATCGATCTGCGGAGAGTAATAAGCACATCCTCATCCACCGGTGTTCCGGTTTCGATGAGCTTCAGAGGCTCCCCTTCGTCCAGAAACAGGCGCACGGCCTCCTCACAGCAGAGGCCCAGTCCACATTCCTCCCTGCCGTAAAAGCTGTTATAAAAGCGTGGATGATCCCGGCAGATCTGGCACAGGCTGTCCTCACCCATATTCAGGATCATACGGCACAGACCGTCATCGCGCAGAAACGGGCAGCGCTCAGCCTCGGTGAGAATGAAATGCGGCTCCGCTGTTGTGTCGATATTCCGGCGCAGCTCGTCACCGAAGTCGCCCTTCATAGTCAGATATTTTTCCGCGCTGTCCCTGTCAATATCAATTTCCCATCCGATACAGCAGCTGTGACGGCATTTATCCGCGATGCAGACGAATTTATCGTAAAAATCCGGTTTTACACTTATCATTTATCGTCCTGTTTCATTTCTTTTGCGTGCTCGCAGATGGCCTCAAAGGATGCGGGGCTGAGATCGTGCTCAAGCTTGCAGGCATCGGCCTCCGCAGTCTTTGCATCTACCCCCAGAGCAACAAGGAACTGAGTCAGAGTTTTGTGACGCTGAAGCATATTCCCGGCTATTTTCAGGCCGGAATCCGTCAGAGTGATGAGTCCGTCCCTATCCATGACTATATAACCGTTTTCACGCAGGCGCTTTGTCGCATATGTAACACTGGGCTTCTTTACATTGAGATGCTCCGCCACATCAATAGAGCGAATATATCCCTTTGTCTCCCGCAGTATAAGCATGGACTCAAGATAATCCTCGGCTGACCTATGAATGACCATTACATTACCCGCTTTCAACTTATTAAGACAACACAGTATTGTGCGTTATTATTATTAAAAATAACATATTTTCGCCAAAAACACAAGTTAACAATAAAAAACTCAGAGACGGTGATCGTCTCTCCGCCTCTGAGATACTAAGGCAACACCGCATAAGGCGGCAGATGCCGCAGGCGTATTACGCGGTGTTGCCCAATTATTCATTTTTCCTGTCAAAGGGTCGGAGCTCACAACAGAGCGCGGCGAGGAAGATCAGGATAAAGCCTAAGATAAGCCTGAAAGAAACAGGCTCATGGAAAAACAGAATTGAGAACAGCGCCGCGAATACCGCCTCCAGAGTCATAAGCATTGCGGCGGTGGAGGAGTCGGTGTATTTCATGCCCCATGCCTGCAGGAAGAAGCACAGAGCGGTACAGGCAAGGGAAAGATACAGCAGATTAAACCACGCCGAGGCGTAAACAGCACCGGGCAGCTCTTCAAACAGAAGTCCTCCGACGAGATAGTACACCGCGGCAGTTGAAAACTCAATGGCCGACAGGGTGACGGAATCGCCGCTGGAGCCGTACTGTTCCATGACAATGATCTGAAATGCGTAAAACACTCCGCAGAACAGGGTGAGGATGTCCCCGAAGTTGATCTCGGTGATACCCTCGCTCAGTGTTACAAAGCCGATACCCGCGATACATAGAAATGCGGCGACCAATCTGGATATTCCGGGGTTTCGTTTATAGATAAACCATGCAAAGAACGGAGTCAGAACGCAGTATGTGGCCGTGAGAAAGGCGTTCTTGCTCGGGGTGGTGTACACAAGCCCGAAGGTCTGTACAAGATAAGCCGTGGCCAGAAGAAGACCCAGAAAAATTCCGCCCTTAATGCAGCGTCCGGATGCTGTTTTAAGCCGTTTTCCCGCGCAAAGCAGAAGAATTACGGCAGACACGGAAAAGCGAAAGCACAGAAGCCACAGAGGTCCGAAAGAGTCCAGCGTGTTCTTCAGAACCACAAAGGATGTGCCCCATATTATTGATGTAGTGAGTAAAGCAAGCCTGCCCCACAGGGACATATTGCGTGATACGCTCATAAACGACTCAGTCTTTCTTCATGAAATGTGAGGCTGCGCGAAGCATCAGCTTCTTTGTGCCGACTTTGGAGAAGCTGATCTCCAGCAGATAGTCCCCTCCCATGGGGGTCATTTTCACTATCACGCCTTCACCGAAGGCAGAGTGTGTGACATTATCGCCCAGCGCGAAGGCAGGCAGAGATTCTTCTCTCTTTACTGCCGGCGCAGGAATTTTCGGCCCGGAAACAGCATAGCCTGAGGTGTGGCTTGTCCTCGGAGAATGATCCCTCGGTACCTCCCTGCTGCTGTATCCCCTGGGTATGTTTTTGCGGATATTCTCGTCGGGGATCTCCTCCACGAAGCGGGAGACCTTATTGCAGGTGGTCTTGCCGAAGATCATTCTCTGCTTTGCACAGGTGATATTGAGGTTCTTTTTGGCTCTTGTAATGGCCACATAGCACAGTCTGCGCTCCTCCTCCATCTCATCCTGCTCTCCGATGGCGCGGATGCCCGGGAAAAGCCCCTCCTCGGCTCCCGCAATGAATACATTATCAAACTCAAGACCCTTTGCCGAGTGCATGGTCATGAGTGTCACGCAGTCAGCCTCAGTGTCATAGTTATCAAGGTCTGTATAGAGCGAGACATTTGCCAGATAGCCCTCAAGGCTGCTGTCGCCGGATTCTTTGATGTATGTGAGAATACCGGTCTTCAGTTCACGGACATTCTCCGCCCTTGCGGTGTCCTCAAGGGTGTTCTTATCCTCAAGGGCGCGGACATATCCGGTCTTTTCAAGCAGTTCATCCAGAATTTCATCGGAGCTGCTGTTTTCCGCGAAGACTCTGAGTCCGTTTATCAGATTTGCAAACTCTCTCATACGGATACCGGAGCGGGATAGCTCAGGGTATCTGTCGGCATGGGAGACTACCTCAAAGAGAGAAATGTTTTCATTTGCCGCAAGCTGCCTTGCCGTCTCGATGCTTCTATCGCCTATACCGCGCACGGGGGTATTGATGATCCTCATAAGGCGCAGATCGTCTGAGGGTGAGGCAATAACACATAAATAGGAGATTATATCCTTTATTTCCGCCCTGTCAAAGAACCTTGTGCCGCCCACTATGCGGTAGGGTATGCTGTTTCGCTTGAAGGCGTCTTCAAACTGTTTCGACTGAGCGTTTATCCTGTACAGAACGGCGTTGTCGCGGAAGTTTCCGCCGTGAGAGTAGGATGCGAGGATCCTTGAGGCGACATACTGAGCTTCTTCGTTCTCGTTATCGGCAACGAACAGCTCGATTTTGTCACCCTGAGAATCGTTTGTCCACAGCTCCTTGCCTTTCCGTCCCAGATTGTTCCTGATAACGGCATTGGCGGCATCGAGGATATTTCCGGTACTGCGGTAGTTCTGCTCAAGACGGATAGTGCGGCAATTCTTATATTGTGACTCAAAGCTGAGAATATTCTCGATGGTGGCGCCGCGGAACTTATATATGCTCTGGTCATCATCACCTACAACACATATATTCCCCCAGCCGCCCGCAAGGGTGGATGCCAGCAGATACTGGAGACGGTTCGTGTCCTGATACTCGTCTATCAGTACATATTTGAACTTGCGCTGCCAGTAATCGCGCACATCCGGGTCATTCAGCAGAAGCTTGACAGTGAAGAATATCAGATCGTCACAATCCATGGCATTGGCCGCAAAAAGCCTGCGCACATACTCTCGGTAGACTTCGCCGTATTTAATGCGGCGGATGTCACCGGTGGCCTTTGCGTAGTTCAGATACTCTTCCCCTGTGATACATTCGTCCTTAGCCCGGCTGATCTCGCCCATCAGCGACTTTGGAGCATATATTTTCTCGTCCAGATCGTTGTCTTTAAGAATTCGCTTAATGAGCGAAATACTGTCAGAGGTGTCATATATGGTAAAAGATGTGGTAAATCCCAGCTTCTCCGCGTCCCGTCTGAGTATGCGGACACAGGCGAAATGGAAGGTACAGGCCCATATATACCGGGCCTTTTCCCCCAGCATTCTCTCCAGTCTGTCCTTCAGCTCTCCCGCGGCCTTGTTTGTAAAGGTTATAGCCAGAATACGCCAGGGCTCAACAGGGTCAAGCGCGGCCTCGTTCTTCGCTTCCTCTCCGCCGGAGAGAAGCAGGGAGAGCGATGTCTCGTCGGCGCCCATCGGCACATCTTTACAGTCTCCGGCTCTGCCGTAGCGCAGGAGATTTGCAATGCGGTTTATAAGCACCGTCGTCTTGCCGCTTCCCGCTCCTGCCAGTATAAGCAAAGGCCCCTCCGTGGCCATGGCTGCTTTTAACTGCATCTTGTTGAGCTTGGAAAAACGGCTTTCAATAAAGCGTCTGCGCTGTTGGATATACTCTTTTCCAAAATTTTCTGTCATAAAAAGTATTCTATCACACGCCATGGCTTTTCACAAGATGATTTTGTTGGGGCGCTCTTTTTTTGTTGACAAAACCGGACAAAATG
>JAZUJF010000240.1:0-3628 GCA_045642585.1 Candidatus Limivicinus sp. | reverse complement strand
GCTGGCAAAAAAGCGGTGGAAAAGCCGTTCTTTTCCATCGCCGTTACACTTGTTTTCGGATTTCCTGCTTGATTTTTTCAACATCTGTACAACAAACCCGCTTTCGGCCTAAACCAAAAGTGGGTTTGTCTACGGCCTGAGGAGCTGCAGCGTTTTTGCTGCAGCCCCTTATTTTATATTCGTTTTTGTTATCAGCCAAGACCCAGCCAGTTCATCAGCGGCACGAGGGCGATGGGAAGAAACAGCGCGGGGATCATGTCGCCTACGCGGATCCGGTCCTCTCTCAGCTCCAGCAGGTTAATGGCAAGCCCCAGGAATATTGCGCCGCCCACAGCGGACATCTCGTTGACCACGGTCTGGGTAAGTATCGGCTCAAGGAGAGAGCTGAGAAGCGTCAGCGTTCCCTGAATGACGATGACAGAGCCGGCAGAGAAAACCACACCTATTCCGAGACCCGCGGCGAACACCATTGCGCTGCAGAAGTCCATGATGCTCTTGGTAAAGATAATGGTGTAATCATGGCTGATACCGGCCTTGATAGAGCCGATGATCGTCATGGTGCCAACGCAGAACAGGACCGTACTGCTGACGAAGGCATCACCCAGCCTGCTCCCGCCGAAGCGCGTCCCCTGAAGCTTATCCTTGAGCGCATCGCCCAGGCTGTCAATGCGTTTATCGAGCTTCAGGGCTATCCCTATCACAGTGCCCAAAACCAGAGAAATGACCATGACAAGGGTGTTGCCGCAGCTCATAACGCTCTGAATACCGATACTGGCAGTTATAAGACCGATAACGAGCATTATACCCTTGGCATTTCTCTTGTCCAGAGAGCTGCCAAATGCGTTTCCCAGCAGGGCGCCCATCAAAACAGCAACGGCATTGACAAATACAGCGATCATGTATTATCCCTCATCAACAGATACGATAGCCTCGGCACTGGTCTTTGCAATTCCGGTGATATCGGTGATCACACAGCGGTATGTACCGGCGGCAGCGGGAGTGATGCCGTTTGCCCAGAGCTTAGTGGTGTAGTCATTTGTAGTCTTGTCGTAGGTATTCTCAAGGCGCAGACCGTATTCCTCGTTGGAGGTGGCATCCCCCGTAAAGACGATGGAGGTCCAGCCCTGAGTGGACTCATTGAACTTCTGCCAGTCAAAGGAGTTGTCCAGATCCAGATTGCCCTTTGCGGACACGATAAACATTACATTGTACTTGCCGGCGGTGACGGGGCCGGTAAGAGGAGTGACATCCTTTGTAATAACGATAGCCTGACTTGCCAGCTGGTTATACGCCTCGGACTGAACACCTGCAACAGTCGAGTCTATCTGGCCGAGCCTGTCCTCAACCGCGTTGATCTGATAGGAGAGAGCCCCCACCTGTCCGGACAGAAGCTCCGCCTGAGCCGTGAGCTGCCTGTTGACCGAGCCTATCATAATGAGGCTTATTAAGCACAGAATAACGGCAGCCCCGGCGAGAACGGTCTGAAGATTAATACCCTCAAGCTTTGGCGCGGAGAACTTAGGGGCGTTGAACTTTGGCATACTGAACTTGGTGGCAGATTTCCCGTGAGTCTTTTCTGCGGCCATCACCGGATCCTCAAATGCTTCCTCATGGCTGTAAAACTGCTGATCCTCCCGGGCGGGAGAAGTCAGGTCACTGCCGCAGTAAGGGCAGACGCCTGTCTCTTCATCTATTACTTTTCCGCAATACATACAAGTCATAACGGATACCTTCCTTTTTTGCTGAAATATAAACGGTTATCCTCCGTTTAGATAGGGTATTATATCATTTTCTGACCATGCAGTCAACTGATTATGCTGAAAATACGCAATATTCGGACATTATTCCCCACATATGGCAAGTATTGAGCTAATATCCGTTAACGCTATCCCACATTTTGGAGCTTACACCGTCAGATAAATTTGTCCATCGCTTCGATGAGCGCGTTCAGCTCATCCGCATTCCCGCCGTCGGCATCGTTTACACAGTGTTCAATATGATCCTTGAGGATTATCTTGGCCGTATTACCCAATGCCGACCTGACAGCGGCCAGCTGTGTCAGCACCTCGGTACAGTCCCTGCCGTCCTCCACCATACGCTTCACAGACTCCAGATGACCTATTGCCCGGGAAAGGCGGTTGACAACGGCCTTGGTCTGAGTGTGAGAGTTCAGGTGCCCGTGATCGCTCCCGCTCACCTGAGAGTGATCGTGAGTGTGCACCGTTCCGTCACTGTGAACATGATAATTGAGCTCTTTAACTTCCATAGCCGGTCTCCGTAAATAATATCAATTTGCCGAGAGCAGATTACAGCGATTACTCAGTATTATATAACTTTTTCTGTCTTTGCACAACCATTATATCAGGCCAAGGCGTCAAAATCTGTCGTTATTTGAATTATAATCTATTATTTTCAGCTTTCTTAGTAATACGCAGATCAGCAGTACGATCCCCACATATCCGCTGAGAGAATAGACCTTATTCACAAGAGTCCTGAAATCCGTCATGGCAAGCACAAGCCCGCACAGGCTGAACACAAGGGCAAGAGCTGCGGCCTTTACTGTTCCGTCCTCCGCAAGCTGTCTCACACAGCCCCACAGCACCGGTGCAGCCGTAGTATATATCCCAAGACAGATCATCACCGAGTACAGCGCCGAAAATGCTTTTCCGTATTTTCCCGCCAGAATAAGTGTGGGAACGGCCGAGGCTCCCACTTCGTTTATATTCAGCAGAAGTCCCGTATTCATGACAAGTATCGCAAGGCCGAGCATTGCTCCGCCAAGCACGCCTGCCAGCGCCGCTTTTTTCCTGCTTCCGGCGCCGCTGCCCACAGCGCAGCTGAAGAAGGACAGCACCACGGCGTTGAAGCCCGGGTACAGTATCGCCGCCCACAGCCATCCGCCGCCGGCTCTGACTGTCTCGTGGGTCTCAATATATTCCGCGGCACTGTCCAATGTGCCCTCTGCTCCAAAGGATGAAGCCGCTCCGATAAACAGCGAGAACACTATGATCACCGGGCCTATCCACCCGAGAATGTCCGTCAGCCGTGACAGGCCCGGCAGCACGGTGATCAGCACCAGCCCTGCCATAATGATTCTGCCCCACATTGCAGGTATTCCGCACAGCTCACGGATAGCCTCACCCGCGCCCGAAATCATTATGCAGTACACACCGAAAAGGGCGAGCTGTATGATCATGTAAACCGCTTTCCCGATTTTCTCCCCGAAATAGAAGCTGAGAACAGCCTTTGGACAGTCGATGCCATGGCTGTAGCCGTCAGTCATAAATGCATCGCCCATCCATGAGAATATCAGGCCGGAAAGAATTGCGCCCAAAATGCTCATGGGGCCCTGAAAAGCGAAGAACTGGAGTATCTCCTGCCCTGTTGCAAAGCCCGAGCCTATGGCGCAGGCCACAAATGCCCCCGCATTTTTCAGTATCTCGGAATGTCCTGTTTTCTTCAACTGCACGCTCCCCCAATAGATATTTACAGGAGATAATATGAAAAAAGAGCGTCCCACATACCGTGAGACGCCCAGATTGCAGACAAAGCCTCGCAGAGTTCGCGCCCATAGGCGCGAACAAAGTATGATCCGTTTTTGAGGCAGCTTTGCCGCCTCAAAAACACC
>JAZUJF010000239.1:0-8716 GCA_045642585.1 Candidatus Limivicinus sp. | reverse complement strand
GTGCAGTTCCGGAGGCTGATGCCGTACTTGTTCACCAGATATGCGATGCGCTCGTAGGGGCCGAGGGGGCCGTAGGGGATGACCATGAGAGTGGGCTCACCCTTGGCATTGTTGGCCTGAACGGTCTCCAGCATATCAATGGCCATCTTCCAGTAAAGGTCAACCTCGGTGGAGCAGACATCCAGAACGATGCCGCTGCCCTTGCCCAGCTCCTCCTCGGGCAGATGATTATACTCGTAATAAGTCATAGTTTTTCTCCTTTTAATTAATTTGCGGTTTCCGGGTCTCAAGCTGACTGGATTATAGCAAATTAAGGCAGACTGTTTAATACATTTTTTTGCCCAGTTTTAGCACAAAACTGCTGCGGCGATCACTCAGACAGGAGGGCATACAGCAGAGCGCTGTCAATATCCCCGGCGGCATAGACGATATAATCCCTGTATTTTGCGTCAACGGCCATAAGCAGGGGAAAATCTTCCCAGCTGCCGATCACCTTCAGGCCGGACTCGGAGAGGGGAGCCTCACTATCCGCGATAAACAGCTTCACGGCACCGGATTGGAGCTCGGCCGCCAGATGGACAGAGTCACTCTCTGAGAAAAGGAAGGGAGTCTGAGCGGTGCGGGCGTACTGATATACATTGACCTCCGTGACGGTCCTGCCGTCAGCATTTTTATCGGGCAGGAGGGCATTGAGGGCGGCAGAGAGCCGGTCGCCCAGATTTCCGACGGCTTCCTCCGTCACAATGTCGGCGGCGTAGTCCGGGGGCGCGTTTTGCTTTATCTGGGATAATGTGTTTGCAAGCACTATCAGAATGAGAACGGCCACAAGGACCTTGAACTTGTGATAGTACCAGAAATTCTCCAAAAAGGACTTAAATCGGCTCATCTTATCATTCATCGGTCCCGTCTCCCATGAAGATACGGCGAAATACGGGGGCAAAGATGCACTGTGAGGACATGGCCACCCATGCCGGAATACCGCCCACGGCGGCAACAGAGCCGACACCGTAGAAATAGGCGCAGAGACCAAGCGGAAGTATCATCACGATTATTGCAAGGAAGGAGCGCGCCCCGCCTGCGAAGATGAGCAATACTCCGTTTTTAAGCACCTGAGGGAAGGTAATATCCAGCATCGCAAGCTGCTGAAAAGAAAAAATTGTAAAACCGGAGATAAGAAACACATATATTCCGGCAAAGACCATCAGCGTGGGGGACAGGCCGCCGTCTGCGGTGTACATCAGATAGCAGGCGTCGATTATAACGGACCACATGACCGCACAAATGAGCCCCAGACCGAAGGATTTCCAGAGATCATGCTTCAGGATGGACTTCAGATCCTCCCACACCCATACCGGCTGGCGAATGGAGACGCGGCAGGCGGTCCCGAAAAACAGGGTGAGGGCGGGGCCGGCGAGAGCAAAGAGCAGGGCGGAAATAAGCTGGAACTGAAGACTCAGACTGTCAATAAACAGAAAGAGGAAAAATCCCGCCGGCACAAGGCACAATATGGCAATCAGATTGGAGAAAAACAGTTCGCCGAAATGGGCGGCAGTCAGATTGAGCCACAGGAGCACGCCCTTGTTCTCTTTTTCCGGATTTAAAATGTAATGGGGCTTTGGTTTATCACTCATGGCAGTCACCGTTTCATGTTATTAATGTTATAATAGCATTTTTCTGAGATGTTTCAAGAAAAACAATAAGACCTTTTCAGGACTTGTTCCTGAATACAGTGGGGGAACAGCCCACCACCGAGGTAAACAGGCGGGTAAAGTAGTTGGAATCATGAAAGCCCACCAGCGTGCCTATCTCCCCTACCGGCAGCTCCGTGAGAGTCAGCAGCTCCTTTGCCTGGGTGAGACGCAGCCGGTTGCGGTATGCGCCGGGGGATCGACCCACCTGCTGGGTGAAGAGATGGGCAAAGCGGCTCATGCTCAGGCAACAGTCAGCGGCATAGCTCTCAAGGGGGATGTCAAGATTATATTCTCTCTGCATCCTGTAGCACACGCTTGCTATCCGCTTTTCGGGATGGGGAGGCACGGCCTCGAGATGGGCCCGGGCTCTGCGCCGGAACTGCACCAGAAGCTGATAGAGATACGCGGCGCAAAGCTCCTCATACAGATCTGTTCTGAACAGCATCTCCTGACTCATCCGCTCGAACAGAGTATCGCAGCTTGTGCTTTTTCCGATATAGAAAACGGATCTGCCCTGATCGGAAAACCATTTCATCAGCGGCTCACAGCCTCTGCCGGTAAAATGGATATACTCGGAAACGGAGTGCTGCCGGGCAAGCAGACAGTAATGCTGCGGCTCGCCGGGGCGGAAGATGATAATGTTGCCCTCAGGAATGTCACGGCGCTCATCGCCCTGCCAGATGGAGCACACACCGCTCTCAATATAGAGAATGTGATAGTCGATCCTTCCGGTGGGTCTGTATGTGGGTATGTCCCGGTTAAGAGCGATCTCTGTGCCGCAGCTGTTGAGGCAGAGATATTCGTCGGAAAGGCGCTGGGTATCGGCGGCTGCTTCCATAGCGTTCTCCAAAAACAGATTTAATAAAAGAAACGCAGGCCAAAGCGTATGCAGTGGCTTGCGTTTCCAGTTAGTCGGATGATTAACCCTTGACAGCACCGGCGGTGATACCGGCGATGATGTACTTCTGCATGCACAGATAAAGGACAAGAATGGGGATCATGGCCAGAATGAAGAATGCAAAAGCCTCATTCAGAAGAGTTCTCTGCTCAGAGAAGTAGGAGATCTGAGCAAGGGTAAGAGTGAAGGAATACTTCTTACGCAGAAGGATGATAGAGGTGCTGTAATCGTTCCAGATGAACAGGCAGTTCAGAACCAGCTGAGTGACATTGATAGGGGTCATCAGGGGAAAGACCACCTTCCAGAAGCACTGGAAACGGTTGCAGCCGTCGATCTGCGAGGCCTCCTCAAGGTCACGGGGAACGGTCTTTATAAAGCCTGTCACCGCCACAAGGCTGATGGAAATCTGCAGACCCGCTCGGGCGATAATGAAGCCCAGGTTCGTACTGACAAGTCCGGCGTTGTACCAGTTGACATACAGGGGCAGCTCAAAGCACTGGAAGGGGATAAGAAGACCCAGAGTGAGGATGCTGTACATGAAGACATAGAAACGACTGTTATGACGGGCCAGTACCCAGGCGGCCATAGAGGTGATGAACATCAGCAGCAGCACCGTGGGAAGGGTGTTGATGATGCTGTTCTTATAGCCTGTAACGAAGAACTCGTTATTGAAGATAACATTGTGATAGTTGACGAGGGTCGGGACCTCGGGCCATGACAGACGGTTCGGGGTAATGTCATTGATGTTGCGGAAAGAATAGACGATAGCCACATAGAAGGGCAGGACGACCACAAGAACGACCAGCAGAATAACGATCACCTGCAGAACGCTGGTGCTGCGGGTGCCGACCTTCTTAGGCAAAAGAGAGGGCCTGCGAGAGGCGGAAAGCTTGTTTGACATCAGGCTTCAACCTCCAATCTGCGCAGAGCTCGTGTAACGAACTGCGTCAAAACAATTAATACGATGGTCAGCAATATCGCCGCCGCCTGACCTAAGCCGGCTTTACTTTGCTGGAAGATACATTCGTATACATACACAGCGGTGAAATGACCCTCCTTGGTGTTCTGAGCCACGACCATAGGCATATCGAAGGTCCTGAGGCCCCATGCCAGAAGAAGGGTGATGTTGGTGGTGAAAGCGGGGACAAGCAGAGGAATGGTGATGTTGAAGAACCTCTGGACACCGTTTGCGCCGTCAACGGTAGCGGCCTCATAGTAATCCTGAGGAATGGCCTGAAGACCGGCTATGTATATGAGCATGGTATAGCCCATATCACGCCATGCGCCGATTATCACCATGCCGTAGATTATCTGACCGGGCATACCGAGGGGAGAGGTGACATTGAAGAAATAGCCCAGAAAGTCGGTGAAAACATACTTCCAGACGATAGCGCCGGCGGTGACGGAAACGGTGAAGGGGAGAAACAGTATCGTTCTGCTGATGTTGTTGAACCAGGAAGAACGGTGGATAAGAAGGGCAAGCATAAGGCCCATTATATTCGCAGATAAAGTGTAGAGGATAGTATACTTGAAGGTTACGCCGAGGGTCTCCCAGAAGATGGAGTCAAAGGACATCTTGAAACCGTCAGAGGTATCGATTCCAAGAAGGTAAGCAAAGTTCTTGAAGCCTATGTAGGACTTGTCGGCACTGACTATGCTCTTCCAGTTAGTAAAGGAATACGGAATACCCTGAAAGAAGGGTATCAGGACAACGATCGTAAAAAGTATGATCGTCGGGAGGAGAAACAGCATGTTCCCCACGAACAGCTTGCGCTGTCTGACACTAACGCGTCTGTCTGATAATCTCTCCATAAATCAAAACTCCCAATCACGGAATAAGAAGATACTGCCAATAAAGTTCTTATTAAAACGGGTATAGCCGATACAGCTATACCCGCCGGATTGCTACAGGATGAGACGGCGTTGCCGCCGTCTCATATTAAGTTTGCATTTGCTCAGCCAGCAAATTACATACCGGCCTGCTTGATCTCCTCGTCGAAGAGCTTCTGCATGTAGTCGATGCAGGTCTCAACGGAGCTGACGCCGTCGGTCTCAGCACCGGTGCAGCAGTAGGAGGCGTATGCCTTCAGAGCGGTACGGTAAGCGGTGGTGAATGCGGAGGAGAAGGGCATGGTGAACTCGCCGTAGCCAACGGTCTTGCCGTTTGCCTTAACATCAAGGATGGTCTTGAGGAAGTCGGTGGTGTTCTCGGTGGTTGCACCGGTGATGCAGGGCTGAGATGCGAAGTCAGACCACATACCCATGCAGTTCTCGAGCCAGAACTCCATGAACTTGACGCCCCAATCAGCGTTCTCGGACTGAGGATTGACCATGAATGCCTGGTCGACCTGAACGTTCATGATCTCGTCGGTAGCAGGATCATCGTCGGTGGGAACGAGGAAGAAGCCGTAATTGAAGTCAGCGGACTTGCCGGCCTCGATGGAGCCGTAGTTCCAGGTGCCCTGGTACAGCATAGCTGCCTTGCCGGTGAGGAACTCCTCGTTGGCCTGTGCCTGACCGTTGGTCATAGCATTTGCGCCGGCCCAGCCGGTGATACGATCGCCAAGCTGCTTGAGGCCTTCTGCAAAGTAGGGATAATCAGCGATCTTCTTCTCGCCGCTCATCAGCTTCTCGAACATATCGAGGTCGCCGTTAATGCCGGCCTGAGTCCAGACCCAGGGACGCATCTCGATGTCGGGGGTTGCGCCGTCGTTGAACCAGTTGGCCCAGGGCTGGATGCCCAGGTCGTTGAGCTTCTTGCACAGGTCAAGCATCTCGGTGGTGGTGGTGGGGACCTTCAGGCCGTTAGCCTCGAAGAGGTCGGTGTTGTAGTATACGCCCCAGGTCTTGAAGTCCACGGGGAATGCACGCCATACGCCGTTGTAGGAAACGTCGCCCATGTCAGCCTGAGTCAGGCCGAGGCCCTTGATGACTTCGTTGCCGGTCAGATCCATAACGAATCCGTTGTCAATGAGGTCAGAGTAGAGGCCGGGGTTACCCATCATGATCTCGGGCATATCGCCGGAAGCGATAGCGGTCTGGAGCTGTGCGAAGTAGTCAGTACCCTGGGAGTAAGCGGTGTTCTCGAAGGTGACATTGGGGTACACCTTGCTGAACTCTGCCTCGATTGCTTCCAGGCCGGCTGCCTTGTTGCCCTCGACCATGTAGTGGAATACATGGACGGTTACGGGCTCTGCTTCTGCTGCAGGCTCAGCTGCGGGAGCTGCCTCTGCTGCGGGAGCTGCTTCTGCGGGCTTCTCTGCTGCGGGAGCGGCTGCGGGAGCTGCTGCCTGCTGTGCGCCGCAAGCGCACATAGCAAAGATCATAGCCACTGCCATAAGCATTGCGATGAACTTTTTCATTGGTTTTCCTCCTGTTTTATTGATGCTGTGCATCTTCGTTTTGTAGAGGCGGACTGTGCCCACTCTCTATCTGGTCAGAATTATACTGTTTTTTAAAAAAATTGCAATCAACCCGAAATCATTTTCTATATACCTTTTCTATCATGATTTCATTTTTTCACACAAAATTGAGCCGATTGTTGCATGACATATTCTGATAGCCCGTGTTTTTGCACAATTTCAGGTGTTATTAATTGTGCAAAAGGCCGAGACGCAGATTTACAGAGCATATGACACATATATGCGAAATTATATGTGGAGTTAACGGCTTTTTAAGGAAACGCTGATTAATTCGGTGAGAGCAGATGCCGAAAGCAAATTATTCAGCGTTTCCTTAACACTCCCGGAATTTACTGCCCTTCACGAATACATCCCGGACAGTGAAGGCTTCGTCCATGATGACGATATCCGCGTCCTTGCCCACCTCGATGGAGCCTTTCCGGTCGGCAGCGCCCATAAGTCTGGCGGGGGTGAGGGAGAGCATTTTACTCACATCCGTGAGAGGGATGCCGTACCGGACATGGGCGGTGCGCAGGCAGCGGTCCATGGTGGCGACGCTTCCGGCGTAGGAAGAAAGGTCCGTGAGCTGGGCCACATCGTCCTTGACCACCACCGGCACGCCGCAGTGCTTTGAGCCCAGTATGCTCCGGGTGTCATGGGTCCCGGCGGCGCGCATGGCGTCGGTTATGAGGCATATCTTATCCGCGCCCTTGATGCGGTAAGCCAGAAGCATGGACTCTCTGGGAATATGGCGGCCGTCACCTATAAGCTCCACCGTCACATCGTCGGTGATATAGGTGGCCTCAACGGTGCCGGAATGGACGATACCGTTGACTTTATGGAAGGTGGTGCAGGCGTTGTAGAAATGGGTCACATGGCTGAAGCCCCAGCCGAAGGCCTCTATTGCCTTGGTCGCGGTGCAGGCGGAGTGCGCCAGAGACGCCATGACGCCCCTCTCCTTCATGACAGAGGCAAACAGATCCATATTCGGAAGCTCCGGCGCGGCGTCCCAGCGCAGGATAGTGCCCTGTGCCCGGTCGAGGATCCTGTTGAGAGTCTTTTCGTCGGGAATACGCTGCTCGGATACGGGCTGGGCGCCCTTGGATGCGGCGGAGAAGAACGGGCCCTCAAGGTGAAGCCCCAGAAGCTCCGCACCGCCCGTAGGCCGCTTTTTTGCCTCAAGGAACAGGTCTATTGTCTCATCCAGAAACTCATCCGGGCAGGTCATGGTGGTGGGGCAGAGAGCCGTAGTGCCGTGGGCACAGTGGGCTCTGGCCGCCTGAGCGAAGGCATCAGGCTCACCGTCCATGAAGTCGGCATTTCCGCCGCCGTGTACATGAATGTCAATAAAACCGGGCAGGATGTAAGCGCCCTTAACATCCACCTGCTCGGCATCCACGGGGCAGCCCACACCCACGGCGGTGATCCTGCCGTCCTCGATGAGGGCGGAGCCGTTTTCCATTATTCTGTCGGGGAGAACCAGTCTGCCGTTACCTATCCACATTTTGCTCATGGGTATTTACCTCTCTTATACTTTTCCTGAAGCGGCCTCACAGACGGGCCGTGTGATCCTGCTGAAAGTATATAGCGATCTGCGGCGAATGTTAATAGCTCAGAGAATATTTTATATATACGGAATATACTTTAATTGACCCGAATTGACCGTTTCAGTATATTTACTTTGAAAATGCCCGGTGGTAAAATCCAGATAATCAGTGGCGTGCCTGCCACCGGAACGGAGGAATAATGCGATGGAGAAATACATAAACGGCGTTAAGTGCAAGGTAGTCGGCGGCGAATATCAGGTATATTTCGATATGGCGCTCACAATGCTTGAGGAGATCATCGAGCACAACAATAAGGGCGAAAAGACAGTGTTTATCGTTCCCGTCGGCCCCACGGAGCAGTACCCCATTCTGGCAGAGATGGTGAACCGTCTCCATGTGAGCCTGAAGAATGTACATTTCTTCAATATGGACGAGTACCTTCTGTCTCCCACCCAGCGCATCAGCGACGATGATCCCATGTCTTTCCATGGCCGTATGGCGAGAGAATTCTACGACCGTGTCGATCCCGGGCTCGTAATGCCCGAGAGCCAGCGCCACTTCCCCGAGCCCGGCCATGAAGAGGAATACGACAGAATGATCGCGGAGCTGGGAGGAGCAGATATGTGCTTCGGCGGTCTGGGCATCAACGGTCATGTGGCATTCAATGAGGCGGCAGAATGGAACGATCCCATCACTCCCGACGAGTTTGCCGCTTTGGGCACCAGAGTTCTGGACATCACCCGGGAGACCCGCACCATCAACGCCTACGGCTATCAGCGCGGCGATCTGATGGGAATGCCCGAAAAGTGCATTACCATCGGTATGAAGCAGATCCTCGCCTCCAAAAAGATATACATCGCTCTCAACCGCCCGTGGCAGAACGGCCCCTTCAAGCACATTCTCAATGACCCCGAGCAGGCTCAGTGGCCCTCCACTCTCCTGAGACGGGTGAAGGATCTGACCTTCTGCATGACAGACGCCATCGCTCAGGGCGTTGTGACAGACTGATAAGGTCTCCCGTTAAAAAAGCAGACATAGTATTGAAAACTCTCTCACGGCCAGCGCCGCGGGAGAGTTTTGTACTTAAGGCACCACCGCATAATACGCCTGCGGCATCTACCGGATAAAATGTGCCCCCCTCTGTGTAAGTTCGCGTAAGCCAAATCAAAGATTTGGACG
>JAZUJF010000238.1:0-12804 GCA_045642585.1 Candidatus Limivicinus sp. | reverse complement strand
TCTGCCACATAGATTTCTGTACATTTTATAAAAATTTTTATCAATATCGTTTGAATTGAACAACAATTTAAGCCAACCTTCTGTTTCACTGCATTCCTTAAGGGCAATTTCAAATTTGGAAAGCATATCAGGTTTGCTCTGCCCGTAATTTGCTTCACAGATATTGGCATAAACGCTGCTTGACCTTTTACGAATCTGGAAAAGCGTATTGGATGGTGCTTTGATATTCCGGCAAAGCATTTCTATCTCTGTTGCAAGCTGCTCGGAATATTCGAGCAGATAATTTTTCGCCATAAAACCGCCCCTTTTGAAAACAGTTTATCATATTTCGGCAAACAAATCAAGGCAAAGCCTTGCATCTCATCACCACGAAGTGTTGTATATCATCAATTCCGCAAGGAATTGTATCTCATCAAGCCGCAGAAAAAATACACGCCTTACGGCGTGATGATATGCAAAGGCGGCAAGCCGCCTTTGATGATATACACGCTAACGCGTGATGATATACCAAGCCTGCGGCTTGGATAAACAAAGAACACACTTTTGGTAGACAAAAGTGTGTTCTTTGTTGGCGGAGATGAAGAGATTCGAACTCTTGATGAGCTTTTGACCCATACACGATTTCCAATCGTGCGCGCTCGACCAACTACGCGACATCTCCGTGTTTGCTCGAAAAGTAATTATCAACTTGTCAGCTTGATTATTATAAAACAGAGCACAGGGAAAGTCAAGAACTATTTTCCCTATTCTCAATAGTATTTCCGATAATAAGCAAACTCGTCTTTTATACTGATACCCAATAAGATGGTTGGAAAGCAGACCGCTTCAAACTAAACTGTTCTATTGGGTATCAGTATTATTCTTCCCGGCAGGGCTTTACCGTGAGCATATCGTACACGGTGCGGTCAGGCATAAACCGGGTATAGAAATCCGGCATTATTCTGTGAGCCACAGGGCCGATGTCTCCCGTCCCCTTTATTCCCTTTACCATCAGATTTGCCTTTGTTCCGGCGATCTCATAGGGGTTATTGGTCAGCTCATACCCGAAGCGGGAGAAGAACTTCAGCAGCTTGCGCACTCTGTCCTTATCCTCGTCCTCAAATTCGGTGATCTCCGCGCAGATGCCCTGCTTTTCCGCGTAGCGCTTGTTGATTAGACGCATTGCCTGAATGCCCATTCCCTTTCCGCGCACCCACGGGAGAATGCCCAGATATTTCAGCAGAACATAGCCGTAGAGATTTTTGATGGCGCACAGGGCATAACCGACCTCCATGCCGCTCTCATCATCGAAGAATACCAGCAGCTCCAGAGTGCCGTTCATCATTCCCATATGAATATTGAATCTGGAAATAAGCTCTGCCTCGTCGAAGTCCACCTCGAACATGGTGTAATACTTCTGCAGGTCCTTATGTGTTCCTTTTCTGATGTTGACCATTTTTTCTCCTCACTCTTTCAATGCCTGAGCCCGGACAAGCTGCGCATACTCGCCGTTTTGCGCTATCAGCTCATCGTGGGTACCCTGCTCTTTTATTACTCCGTCCTCAACCACCGCTATGCAGTCCGCATTTTTCACGGTGGACAGACGGTGCGCGATAATTATGGTCGTCCTGCCCCGGCTCAGCTCGTCCAGAGAGCTCTGGATCTTCTGCTCCGTCACCGTATCCAGAGCGGAGGTGGCCTCGTCCATCACCAGGATCCTGGGATTTTTCAGGAAGACCCGGGCTATGGATATTCTCTGCTTCTGGCCACCGGAGAGCATAACTCCCCGCTCGCCCACAAAGCTGTCATACCCGTCCGGCAGCTCCAGGATCTCGTCGTGTATCTGCGCCCTGACAGCGGCCTCCACGACCTCCGCGTCGGTCGCGTCCGGTCTGCCATAGCGGGTATTTTCCCTGATCGTCCCGGCGAACATGAATACATCCTGCTGTATCATCCCTATATTCTCTCTGAGGCTGGCCTGAGTCACAGAACGCACATCCTGTCCGTCAACCGTAATGCTGCCCTCAGAAACATCATAAAAGCGGGGAAGAAGGTGACACAGAGTTGTCTTTCCGCTGCCGGTGGAGCCCACCACCGCAAGGCATTTGCCCTGTTCTATATCAAGATCAATATTCTTCAGAACGGGCACACCGTTATCATAATGAAAGCTCACATTGTCATATACGATATGGCCCGTGACATTTTTCAGCTCTCCGGCCCCGGGCGCATCCTGAATTGCCGGCTTTGTCCGCATTATTTCGAGAAATCTCTCATAGCCGGCCGAGCCCTGCATATACAGCTCCGCAAACTGGGTGAGCTTGCGGATAGGGGTAATAAATGTTGAAACATACAGGGTAAATGTGACCAGATCCACATAGTCCATTGAGCCCTTCATTATAAGCAGTCCGCCCACGGCTATAACCAGCACCTGAGCAATAGAGGTGGAAAACTCCATGCCGGAGTTGAACAGACCCATGCGGTTATAAAACTCCCGCTTGGCCGACTTGAACATATCGTTTGCCTGCTCGAATTTCCTTTCCTCCTGGGCTTCGTTCGCAAAGGCCTTTGAGGTACGGATACCGGAAATACTGCTCTCTATGGCGGAGTTTATGACCGCGGTCTTTCTCTTTACCTCAACATTGGCCTGCTTCATCTTTACTCTCTGAGAGATGGCAAACCAGATACACAGGGGGACGACCACCATCAGGACCAGCGCCAGGCGCCAGTTTATGGTGAGCATAAGTATCATTGAGCCGATGATCGTGATACCGCAGGTTATCAGGTGCTCCGGGCCGTGATGACTCAGCTCCGTGATCTCGAACAGATCGGAGGTCAGGCGTGTCATCAGCGCGCCGGTACGGTTGGTGTCAAAAAACGAGAAGGACAGCGTCTGCATATGGCTGAATACATCGCTTCTTATGTCCGCCTCAACCAGAACGCCCATTCTGTGGCCGATAACGCAGCTGATGTACCCCAGAACAGCCTTCAGGATGTAGGCCGCGGCCATTATCACCATCACGGCAAAAAATGCCTTGAACATACTGTTGGCAAGCAGAGTATTGATGCTGTATCTGGAAACAAAGGGGAACGCCAGATCCACAGCCGCCGCCAGAACACAGCAGACCATATCAATAATAAAGAGCTTCTTCTGCCCTCCGATATAGCTGAGGAATATTTTCAGACCGTTATCGTCAAAATTTCTTTTCATCTCATACTGATCCTCAATGATCATGCCCTGTCTCTCTCTTTGACAGCCAGTGCATCGCAGCGATTATTGTATTCATTCTCCGCGTGACCCTTCACCCAATGATAGCGCATCTCATGCTTCATTGTGAGCATGAGCAGCTCCTCCCACAGATCCGGGTTCAGCGCGGGCTTTTTGTCCGATTTGATCCATCCTTTATTTCGCCATGACCATGCCCAGCCTTTTTCCAGCGCGTCAATGACATATTTTGAGTCCGAATAAAGATCTACGATACACGGCTCTTTCAATGCCCTCAGCGCGGAAATGACGGCCATCAGCTCCATGCGGTTATTTGTGGTCTGTTTTTCTCCGCCGGAGAGCTCCTTTTCCACGCCGTTATAGCGCAGGATGGCCCCCCAGCCGCCCGGGCCGGGATTGCCGGAGCAGGCCCCGTCGGTATATATTTCGATCTGTTTCATTATCAGTGGTAATCGTCGGCAATATCCAGATTTTCGTACTTGCGGCGCATGATATTGTACTCTTCCTTCTCGATAAGGCCGTTTTTAAGAAATTCGTCAAGCTGGGCAATATATCTGTTTTTGCCCGTCTCATGCTGGCAGGAGACCGCCTCTTCCCCCGCCGCCGCCTTGTGCATATTCTGGATCAATATTTCCTTTGCCTTCTGCATCTGGACATTTCCGGCGGCTTTGCCGCGCTTTTCCTTTGTGGCGGCCACCGCAACAAGCACGACTATGATCCCCAAAACCACCGAAAAGCCGATGACGGTGTCGGAATTATTGCTTCCTCCAAAAATATTGCCTGTCGCTTTTACGATATTGCTGCCGAATAGCGCCGCAATGATCGCGATAATGACCACCAACAGCCCGGGGTTATTCTGCTTTTTGTTGCTCGGTGGATTGGTCATGGTTTATCACTCCTGATCTTCCTCTGTTTCGGCAGGGCTGTCTTCCTTGTTTTCATCTTCCTTATCGGTCTTCTCAATGCAGATGACCCGGCTGCCTTCTGTCAGTCGCATGATCCTCACGCCCTGAGTCTGGCGGCCAAGGATGGATATCTGACCCACATCCATACGGATAATAGTCCCGTCGTCGGAGATGACAAGAATATCGTCCGTATCGCAGACCATCTTTACATCGGCGACCTTTCCGGTCTTGGCGGTGACATTGTAGTTCTTCAGTCCGACGCCGCCCCGCCCGTGTACCGCGTATTCGGAAATATCGGTGCGCTTGCCGTAGCCCTTTTCGGTGATGGTGAGCAGGGCAGAGCCGGAGTTTGCCGACGCGGCGCCTATGACCTCATCTCCCGCTCTCAGGCGAATACCGCGAACACCCATTGCAGTCCGACCCATAGGACGAACATCGTTTTCATCGAAGGCGGCGGCCATACCGTCACGGGAGCAGATGATTACAGTCTCGCTGCCGTCGGTGGCAAAGACGCTTATGAGTCTGTCGTCCTCATCGATAGTGATGGCTCGGATACCGTTAGAGCGGATATTTTTCAGCTCGGACTGAGCCATACGCTTCACCGTGCCGTCACGGGTGACCATTACGAAATACTTGTCCTCTTCAAAGCCGCGGCTGGCTATCATTGCGCTTATCTTCTCGCCGCTCTCGGTCTGAATGATATTGATGATATTGGTGCCCTTTGCGGCTCTGCCCGCCTCGGGGATGTTATAACCCTTTTTGGCGAATACTCTGCCGTAGGAGGTAAAGAAGAGGATGGTATCGTGGGTGGACGCGGTGAAGACCGTATCCACATAGTCCTCTTCCTTTGTGGTCATGGCGCGGATACCCTTGCCGCCGCGGCCCTGAGCGCGGTATTCGCTGACCGCCATACGCTTGATATAGCCCTGATGGGTCAGGGTATAGACGCATTGCTCCTCTTCAATGAGATCCTCAAAATCGATCTCGTCCTCCACATCCTGGATCTCGGTCTTTCTGCTGTCGCCGAATTTGTCCCGGATCTGGATAAGCTCATCCTTGAGAACACCCTTTATAAGCTGAGGATCTGCCAGCAGGGAATTATAATATCTGATCTTTTCCTCCAGCTCCTCATACTCCTGCTGCAGCTTTTCTCTGTTCAGACCCTGCAGGGAGATCAGACGCATATCGCATATGGCCTGTGCCTGAACCTCGCTGAGACCGAAGCGGTTCATCAGGTTCTGCTTTGCGTCGTCATAGCTGGAACGGATAATGTGAATGACCTCATCAATGTTGTCCTGTGCTATGAGCAGGCCCTCCAGCAGATGGGCGCGCTCCTGTGCCTTGCGGAGATCGAACCTTGTTCTGCGGACGATAAGGTCTTCCTGGAAGGTGAGGTACTCGTCAAGAATGTGGCGCAGGGAGAGGATCTTTGGCTGAGTCTGATTGTTGACCAGAGCCAGCATATTGATGGAAAAGCTTGTCTGGAGCTGGGTCTGAGCAAACAGACGGTTCAGCACCACCTGAGGATTGGCGTCCTTCTTGAGCTCGATCACGATACGCATACCGTTGCGGTCGGATTCGTCGCGCAGGTCGGATATACCCTCAAGCCGCTTGTCACGAACCTGATCGGCCATATTCTTAATGAGCATTTTCTTGTTGACCTGATAGGGCAGCTCATTGACGATAATACGGGTGCGATTCTGTCCGTGCTCCTCAAACTCTGTGCGGGCGCGGACAATGACCTTACCCCGTCCGGTGGCGTATGCCTGTCTGATTCCCGCCCGTCCCATGATAATGCCCTTAGTGGGAAAGTCCGGGCCGGAGATATGCTCCATCAGATCATAAATGCTTGCCTCGGGGTTATCGAGAACACACACGCAGGCATTTATCACCTCACGCAGATTGTGAGGAGGGATATTGGTGGCCATACCGACGGCAATTCCGCTGGAGCCGTTCACCAGAAGATTGGGGAAGCGGGAGGGGAGCACCCGAGGCTCCTTACGGCTCTCATCAAAGTTGGGGTCCCAGTCAACGGTATCCTTGTCAATATCCCTGAGCATCTCATTTGAGAGCTTGCTCAGTCTTGCCTCGGTGTATCGGTATGCCGCGGGGGGATTGCCGTCCACATCACCGAAGTTGCCGTGGCCGTCAACCAGCATATAGCGCAGAGAGAAGTCCTGTGCCATACGCACCAGAGCATCGTACACAGATGCGTCTCCGTGAGGATGGTAGCGGCCCAGAACATCGCCCACGCAGGTGGCGGACTTCTTGAAGGGCTTGTCAGAGGTGAGGTTATCCTCGTACATTGCGTACAGAATACGCCTGTGTACCGGCTTCAGACCGTCGCGCACATCCGGCAGAGCTCGGCCTACTATGACGGACATAGCGTAGTCGATATAGCTGGTCTGCATCTCATTCACCAGCTCAGACTCCGTTATGACCTGATTGGGGAACATTATATCTTCCGGTTTGTAATCTCGTTTATGTGCCATTATTGTCTCCTAAAAAATCTCGCTGCTCAGATATCCAGATTTACAACATACTTTGCGTTCTGTTCTATCCAGTCGCGTCTGGGCTCTACCTCTTCGCCCATAAGGACAGTAAATACCTGATCTGCCATGATGGCGTCGTTGAGAGTGATGCGTCTGAGTGAACGCTTTTCCGGGTCCATAGTGGTCTCCCACAGCTCGTTGGGGTCCATCTCACCAAGGCCCTTATAGCGGGAAATATCGATCTTCGCGTTGGGATTGTCTGCGCGCATCTCGGCGGACAGACGGTCGCGCTCCTCATCCGAGTATGCCACCCTCTGGGTCTTGCCGCGCTGAAGCTTATAGAGGGGAGGAACGGCGGAATATACATAGCCGTTCTCAATAAGCGGCCTCATATAACGGAAGAAGAAGGTGAGGAGCAGAGTTCTGATATGGCTGCCGTCCACATCGGCATCCGCCATGATCACTATCTTATGATAGCGCAGCTTCTCAATATTGAACTCGTCACCGATACCGGCACCGAGAGCCACTATCAGGGGGTAGAGCTTGTCGTTACCGTAGATCTTGTCGGCTCTGGCCTTTTCGACATTCAGCATCTTGCCCCACATGGCAAGAATTGCCTGAAAACGGGAGTCCCGGCCCTGTATCGCGGAGCCAGCGGCGGAATCGCCCTCCACGATGTATATCTCGCACAGGGACGGGTCACGCTCGTTGCAGTCCTGCAGCTTATCCGGCATCTGACCGGACTCCAGACCTGTTTTGCGTCTGACCGTTTCCTTAGCCTTGCGGGCGGCCTCTCTGGCTCTGTTTGCCATCATTGCCTTTTCCAGAATGGCCTTGGCTGTCTGAGGATTTTCCTCCAGATACTCGCCGAGCCTGTCATTCACAAGGTTATCGACCAGAGTTCTGATATATGCGTTGCCCAGCTTCTGCTTTGTCTGGCCCTCAAACTGTGCTTCGGGCAGCTTTACCGAAATGATAGCTGTCAGACCCTCACGGCAGTCCTCGCCTGAGAGCTTGTCCGCGTCGGTCTTGATTATGTTGTTTTTCATTCCGTAGGCATTGATAACACGGGTCAGAGCTGTCTTGAAGCCTGTCTCGTGCATTCCGCCCTCGGGGGTGTGTATATCGTTTGCAAAGGAGATGATGTCTTCTCTGTAACCGTCATTATACTGGATAGCTATTTCGGCCACGGCATCGTCCTTTGTTCCGGTCATGTAGATAACGCCGTCATGAACAGGCTGCTTGTTCTGATTGAGGTAGCTGACAAACTCCCTTATGCCGCCCTCATAGTACAGCACATCCCTGTGCTCTTTTTCGGGGCGCTTATCCTCAACGGTAATTGTAATGCCCGCATTGAGAAACGCCTGCTCACGCATACGCTTATGAAGGATGTCATAGTCATAGACAAGCTCATCGAACATCTCGGGATCCGGCTTGAAGCGGACAGTCGTGCCGTTTCTGTCGGTCGTGCCGATCACAGTGATAGGCTGAATAATATCGCCGCGGCTGAACTTCATCTGATAGATGCTGCCGTCTTTATGGACGGTAACCTCAAGCCACTGACTCAGAGCGTTGACGACAGACGCGCCCACACCGTGAAGACCTCCGGATACCTTGTATCCTCCGCCTCCGAACTTACCGCCTGCATGAAGTACGGTAAAGACGACCTCCAGTGCGCTCTTTCCGGTCTGCTCCTGAATATCAACAGGTATGCCGCGGCCGTTATCCGATACGCAGATAATATCTCCGTCTTCTATGGTAACCTCTATATGAGTGCAGAATCCGGCCAGAGCCTCATCTATGGAGTTATCGACTATTTCATAGACCAGATGATGCAGACCGGAGGATGAGGTTGAGCCGATGTACATACCGGGTCTTTTTCTGACAGCTTCAAGTCCTTCAAGCACCTGAATCTGCGAAGCGTCATATTCGTTTGCGGTAGTTTTAATGTTTTCAATGTCGGACATAGCTTTCAGAGTGAGGAGTCAGTATGGGGAAGCTCTGGTTTTATGAACATCTGACAGGTGTAAAATAACTTACCCTTTTCTGACTTCTGACAATTCTCCTTAATAGATTTTTTCTTCGGCTCGCTTGAGCAGTGTGGCTGTTGCCATCTGACTCAGATAAAGCCTGTTGGTATATCTGTCGCTGCACACCACAAAGGACTTGGGAATATCCTCCGCGGCATTTATTACATTTCCGGCTCGCTCAGAACCGGATAGGTATTTTCGCGTAATATGTGACTGAGAGGTAATATCCAGATCAAAAATTCCGATAATATCCTCATCGTTTACAAGAAAGCCTTTTCCCAGATGGAGATAATTCATTCTCTTATCCTGCCTCCGCTCACATACAGGAGCTTGCCCCCGGTACGCTTTGAAATATCCTCATCCTCGCAGCAGCTTATAAGTGTCTGTCCTCCGCCTATGCGGTTGAGGACAAATTCCTGCCTCTTGCTGTCAAGCTCTGACAGGACATCGTCCAGCAGCAATACAGGATATTCGCCCGTCTCGGACAGGAATATCTCCCGCTCCGCCAGCTTCAGCGAAAGTGCCGCTGTCCTTGTCTGACCCTGAGAGGCAAAGCTTCTCGCCGGAGCACCGTTTATTGATATTTCAATATCGTCCTTATGGCATCCCGAAAGGCATTGCTGACTGTCAAGCTCGGCCTGGCGGTGGCTCTCCTGATGGTCGCAGAGCTGATAATATATCTCTCTGGCAGAGGAAAACGGGTCATCCACAGTGCTGACGGTCTTATATTCGAGACTCAGCCTCTCGTCGTGACCCGAGAAATCACTGTGTATAGGAGCGGCGGCCTCACACAGCCTCTTAACATACGCCGCCCTGTATCTGATGATCTGTGCGGAGGCACGGCACATTCCGTCAGAAAACTCATCAAGCGTATCAAGAAGCGACGGTTTTTCCCGCCAGTCCTTTAATATTCTTGTTTTGTTCTCATACAGCTTATTGAAGTCTGCAAGGATTGCGGCATACTTCGGCCTTATCTGACATATGGCGTTATCCATAAGTCTTCTTCTGACCGCCGCGCCCTCTTTTATCAGATTCAGGTCATCCGGGCAGAACAGAACACAGTTGACCACCTCGGATAATTCGGAAGCCGATTTTTTTACTCCGTTGACCGTTATCTTCTTCGCAGCTCCGGGATTGAGCAGAATTCTTACAGTCTGCTCTCTGCCGTGACTGAACACATCCGCCAGAATTTCCGCATATGAATACTCAAAACCCACAAGCTCTCTGTCAAACCTTGTGCGAAAGCTCTTTCCGCAGGAGAGCATATATACGCTCTCGAGCAGATTTGTCTTTCCCTGGGCGTTTTCTCCGCAGATTATGTTCGTGCCCTCCGTGAAGTCTGCGGAGTCAAATTCATAATTGCGAAATCCATTCAGGGCAATACGGCGAACTATCATGCTTTTTCAATGAGCAGCTCTGAGCTGCCGAATGTGATCTTATCTCCGGGATATATCTTCTTTCCGCGCATGGTGCATACTTCGCCGTTAACTTTTATCATTTCTTCGGCAATAACTATTTTCGCCTCTCCGCCTGTTCCGACTAAAGCCGCATACTTCAGGAGAGCGTCAAGCTTGATAAAGTCTGTATTAATAGTTATTTTTTCCATTATTTTCTTATCCTAAAAATTATTTTTCTGCTCTGAGCCTCACGGGCAGTATCATGAATGTAAAGCTGTCGGATCCGTCAGCCGCGGTGATAACACAGGGAGAAAACGCCGAATTGAGGCACAGCTGCAATTTTTCTGTTCCGGCGGCTTTCAGTGCGTCCTTCATGTATCTGTCATTGAAGCCGATCTCCATCCCGTCTCCGCTGCCGAGGCAGGTGCAGGTATCAGTCGCTCTGCCGATAGGAGTGTAGCAAAGCATATCTATACTTCCGTCATTGAATGTCATTCTGACAGGGCTGAGGTTCTTTTCGGATACCATCAGAGCGACACGGTCGATAGAGGTCTGAAACTCCGTTCTGTCTACCGTCAGGTAATACTTGAACATTTCGGGAATTGCTTTTCTGTAATTGAGGAATTCTCCCTCAAGTCTTCTTGAAATGATCACGGTATTGTCTATACAGAAGGAAACATGACGTTGACCCAAAGCTATTTTAACCGTTCTCTCCTCATCAGCGCAGATGCGTGCCACATCCGCCAGAGTATTGCCGGGGACTACAAAGCTGCAGTCTGATATGGAATCCTGATCCAGCTTTTCCACTCTCTTGGCAAGGCGAAATCCGTCAACGGAGACCATAGTGAGCTGTCCGTTTTCCACTTCAAAGAGAGTGCCGGTCTGGACAGGTCTTGCGTCACTTGTGGCAACGGCAAAAATAGTCTGAGAAATCATGCCGGAGAGAAGCTTTTCATTTATTGTTATGGTTTTTTCTTCCTCTATTTCAGGTATCTCGGGATAATCCTCGCTGTCGGTGCCCATAACATTAAATTCGGTCTTCCCGCACCTGATGTTGATATTGTTGTTTTCGTCGGTGGAGAAGGTAACGAGACCGTCGGGAAGCTTTCTGATTATTTCACCGAACAGCTTGCAGTTGACAACGACAGCGCCGGACTGAACGATGTTCTGCGCCTCAAAGGAGGTATATATTCCCTTTTTGAGGTCATATCCTGTTACGGTTATCCGGTCATTCATCGCTTTTATAAGAAGACCCTCAAGCGCCGGAATAGTGCTTTTGCTTGCGGCAGCTCTGGAGGCTGTGGCTGTGGCCTGCTGGAGAATATAGTTTTCACAGGTAAACTTCATGATGTATCTCCTTAAAAATGTTTTTTATAAATCATAAGTAAAATTATTTTTAGTAGATTTAGTAGTAGTAATGATCATTGTTTAAAAACGAAAAAAGCGTTGATATTGCTGATTTTTTGCTGTTGAAAAAATTGTCTGAAAAAATGTCGGTTTAAACAATCAAATATTATTATTTTTTTATAGACATTCTGTTTTACACATTCTGACAGTGAAAAGTATAAAACCGTCAGAGATTGGAGTTTATATTTGAGGTAATATCTCTTATCGTGGCGCTCATTTCTTCATCTGTATTGAGAAGATCCTCGATCTTTCTGATAGAGGAAAGAACGGTCGTATGATTTCTGTTTCCGTATTCGGCGCCTATATCCTGAAGAGTAAGATTGGTGAGACTTCTTATCAGATACATAGAGACCTGTCTTGCCATCGCCGGTTTCTTGGATTGATTTTTACCTCTCACATCGTCTTCCTTTACGGAGTAGTATCTGGCCGTTTCCTGAATTATTTTCTTAGGCTTTGGAATATAGTCTCCTATGCGCGTTACATCCGATATGGCGCGTTTTACAGAGTCGATGGTAATAACATCATCCAGTATTTCTCTGTACGCTGTAAGGCGCTTTATTACGCCTTCTATCTGACGGATATTTGTTGTAATGTTTTCGGATATATATTTTACTGCTTCATCGGAAATAACAAGACCGAGTTGAGCGGCCTTATTTTTCGTGATAGCCATTCTGGTTTCAATATCGGGCGGCTGAATATCCGCCATGAGACCGCCTTCAAAACGGGTGCGCAGACGGTCATCCAGCAGACTCATTTCCATCGGAGGACGGTCAGAGGTTATGACGATCTGATGACCGGCCTCGTAGATGGTGTTGAAGGTGTGGAAAAATTCATTCTGTGTCTGCTGTTTACCGGCGATGAACTGAATATCATCTATAAGGAAAAGATCGGCATTTCTGAATTTTTTTCTGAATTCCTCGGACGAACCCTCACGGATAGATTTTACAAGCTGGTTTGTAAATTCATCGCCTTTGATGTAAACAATAGTTGCGTCGGGATTACTATCATTTATCTGGTGGCCTATGCTCAGAAGCAGGTGAGTTTTACCGAGACCGGAGTTTCCGTAGATAAACAGGGGATTATAGGTCTTTCCGGGATTGTTTGCTACCGCTACGGCTGCCGCATGGGCAAATTTATTGGAGTTGCCAACGATAAAACGATCAAATGTATATCCGGCCATTTCCGGAAGGCTTGATTTGGAGACCTTGGTTTCACGGTAGGAATCGATCTCGGAGCCGGAGAGAACAATTACCTCAAAATCCGCGGAAAACAGCTCGTGCAGGGCACTCTTTATCTGATCGGAATATCTGGTAGTAATGATGTTCTTTTTCAGAGTCTCAGGTGTATGAAGGATAAGTCTGCAGTCCTCAA
>JAZUJF010000237.1:0-3345 GCA_045642585.1 Candidatus Limivicinus sp. | reverse complement strand
ATCTCCCGCGGGAGCGGCCTGTGCGGGTGCGGCCGCCTGCTGCTGTGTGCCCATCTGATAGAGGCTCTGAGCGTTGAAGCCGCCGGCCTGACCTGCCATATTCATACCCATAAACGCATTCATAGCGCCGTTTGTGTTCTTTGCCGCATCCTGCATTGCCGCGGCCTGTGCGCCCACAAGGTGAGCCGCCGCCATATTCGGATCGCGGAAGGCGGCGTTGCGCTGCAGCTCCTTGATCATGGCCTCGTCTTCCTCGCTGGCCTTGACGGAGCTTACGCCGAAGGAGACTATCTCTATGCCGCGCAGCTCTCTCCACTTGGGTGAGAGCACATCGTTCAGGGCATTGGCGATCTCCATAGTGTGGCCGGGCAGGGCGCTGTAACGGATGCCCATATCGGAGATGCGGGCAAAGGCGGGCTGGAGAGCGGTGAGAAGCTCGGTCTTCAGCTGGCCGTCTATCTCGCTGCGGTTATACTCACGGGAGACATTGCCGCAGACATTCGTATAGAACAGGATAGGATTGGTGACGCGGTAGCTGTACTCGCCGAAGCAGCGGATAGCAATATCCACATCCAGTCCGATACGCTGATCCACCACTCTGAAGGGCACGGGAGAGGGAGTGCCGTACTTGTTGCCGGTGATCTCCTTTGTGTTGAAGTAATAGACCCGCTGATCCTTTGCGGTACTGCCGCCGAAGGTAAAACGCTTGCCCAGAGTCTTGAAGGAGTCCAGAATGCTCTCGCCCAGACTGCCCGCGAATATGGAGGGCTCGGTGGAGCTGTCAAATACGAATTCGCCCGGCTCGGCGCACAGCTCGACTATCTTTCCCTGCTCCACGATGACCATGCACTGACCGTCGGCAACGGCCACAACAGAGCCCTTGGAAATAATGTTGTCCATGCCCTTATTGCCGGAGCCGGAGACCTTTTTCTGACCCTTGACAACGAGCACGTCCCTGTCGATAGCTTCGCAATAGAAATATTCCTTCCACTGATCGGCAACAACGCCCTTTGCGGCATTAAACGCTGCACTGATAAGACCCATAATTAATCCTCCCTGCGGTTTGACCGCTGTAATATTTTTATCCTCCTGACCGGAGGAGCAATGCCATGTCAGGCAATTTCCCCGTAAAGATACGAAATCGGCGGCGTTTTGTTCTCCACGCCGTGACCCTTCACGGTACGATCTTCCCGGGCAAATCAAACGGTATCACCCGTATCGCATATTGATTATAACAAAATGCGCTGAAAAAATCCACAGTTTTTTTGTCTATTACCACTGACTGCTTGACAACGCGCGGTATGTAATGTATTATTAGTTATACAAATCATACTTTTGCGGGAGGTATCGTGATGGGTACTGCCAAAGATAAATTTGCCTGTACCGCCACCGTGGGCGAAAAAGGGCAAATAGTCATTCCCAAACAGGTACGGGAAATGTTCGGAATTGAGAGCGGCGATGTTCTGCTTATTCTGGCAGACAGGACGCGCGGCATCGCTATTCCGCCCAAGGAGAGCTTCAATGAAGCGGCTGATAATGTTTTCGGAAGGGTGAGTAATCAGAATGGCAGCGGCACTTGATGTAAAAAATCTATGTAAGGAGTATGAAAGCTTCACTCTGGACAGGGTGAGCTTTTCTGTGGAGCCCGGGACGGTCATGGGCTTTATCGGCAGAAACGGTGCCGGTAAGACCACCACTCTCAAATCCATACTTGATCTTGTCCATCCCTCCGCAGGTGAGGTCTCCTTCTTCGGTCTGCCTATGGGGGAGCATGAAGCCGAGATAAAACAGCGTATCGGCTATGCCGGCGGCACCGTCAGCTGGTACAGGAAGAAAAAGCTCCGTGACATCGTCAGAGTCACGGCCTCCTTTTACGACAGCTGGGACCGGAACGCATGGACAAAGTACAGTACGCTCTTCAGGCTCGATGAGGCCAAGACCCCTGAGCAGTTGTCCGAGGGAATGAAGGTGAAGCTGAATATTGCCCTCGCCCTGTCCCACAGGGCAGAGCTTCTTATCCTCGACGAGCCTACCAGCGGCCTTGACCCGGTATCAAGAGATGAGCTGCTGGAAATATTTATGCGCCTTGCAAAAAGCGGCGTCGCGGTACTGTTCTCCACCCATATCACCTCCGATCTGGAGAAATGCGCCGACTATATAACCTACATTCAAAAAGGCAGGATATTCGACTCCTGCTCTCAGGATGACTTCGTGGGCAAATACCGTCTCATACACGCTCCCGGTGCTCTCGGTGATGAGCAGAAGAAGGTGATTTTGGGCGGCAGTATTTCCCGAACAGGCCAGACCGCCCTTATCCGTACAGAGGATGCGCCTGTCTTTGAGGGCTATGCTCTGAGCTGTCCCACCCTTGAGGAGATAATGATAATGCTGGAAAAGGAGGATGCGGAATGAAGCTTCTCAACAAAGAGCTGAGGCTCGCCACATCGCCCCTCAGTCTGTATTTCACCGCTTTCGGTCTGATGGCCCTTATCCCCGGCTATCCCATTCTTGTGGGCGCATTTTTCGTGTGTCTCGGCATTTTCCAGTCCTTTCAGTATTCCCGTGAGGCGAACGACATACTGTACTCCGCCCTGTTGCCAATCAGAAAGCGGGATGTGGTCAAGGCAAAATATATCTCCACGGTCATGTTCCAGATGATGAGCCTGACGATATTTGCTGTCTGCACCGTATTACGGATGACTGCCCTGAGGGATGCCGCGCCCTATGTCAACAATGTGCTCATGGCCGCAAATCTCACCTTCCTCGCCTTTGTTCTGCTGATTTATACGGCCTTCAACACTATATTCCTCTGCGGCTTTTTCCGGACAGCCTACTATTTCGCCAAGCCCTTTATCAGGTTTATTGTCGCGGCGTTCATAATAGTGGGTATCGGAGAGGCTCTGCATCACTTCCCCGGCATAGGCTGGGTAAACGCCGTAAGCGGCAGCGATGTACTGCGGCAGATACCTGTTCTGGCCGCCGGAGTCGTCATATATGTATCCGCAACGCTTCTGTCAATGAAAAAATCTCAGGAGAGATTTGAGAAGATAGATATTATGTAAACCTTAATTGGTAAAAGGAAGAGGCTGCAGCAAAAGGCGGTGCACCATAGGGATTTATCGGTTTTGATCCGCTCTTTTCCGCTCATACTTCGCAAAAGACTCCGGAAATCCGTCAGGATTCCCGGAGTTTTGTTGCCTCGTTTGAACGAAAAATTGCTGGCTCAAAACTGCTTCGCATCTCAAAAGAGCAGAATTTTTCTCAAGACGAGAAAAGCTTTCGCGGGAATACTTTGTGTATTTCAAGGAAGCTTTCCGATGGATTGGGGAAAATTATGCCTTTTGA
>JAZUJF010000236.1:0-4217 GCA_045642585.1 Candidatus Limivicinus sp. | reverse complement strand
GGATATATCCATGATATGTATCATTTTCGCGGTATCTCTGCTGGAGTATGCCTTCCTCACCGAGACCGGATTTCGGGCTACGGACGGCAACTTTGAATGGGGCGCGCTGGCGATCTATCCTGTCATTTTTGCCGTTTCCATCGCGCTGCTGTTCAGAATACTGGGGAGAGAGCACAAAGGCGTCGTTGATTGGCTTCTTGGACTGGGCGGGCTCGGACTGCTGCTGGGTCATGTCCTTACCGGTGCCTATTTCATGTATTTCTTCTCCTCCGGCGGCAGTTACTTCATATGACGCCGTATTCCCCATGACGGGAAAAGTTTCAGTTTGAACCGGAAAATATTGACTGGCAACATTATGTAGACTATAATGGAGTCATCGAATCAATGAGGTTTGTTTTGTAATGGAAAAAGCTTCGCGGCTGTTGGGCCGCATAATGCTGGCATTGTTCGGGGCGCTTGTCATTTTCGCCATGGGACTTGCGGCATATAACGGACTGGAGAGCAAGTCATATCTGGCGGCCATGGCGTTGGGCTTCGGCGCCGCGGTCATCATAATCGTGAGACGCAGAAATGGCACAGACACCGGCCTTGAAACGCTGTTTTCACGATGGGGAGCGGTAAAGTCCTGCGTTATCATTTCTGCCGTGTCACTCGTTATACATCTGCTGTGGACTGTACTGGTGCCGGTCGAGCCCTTCAGTGACTATTATACATACTGGCTGTGCGCCCGCTCTCAGGCCTTCGGCACAGCTATGGACTCCGCGGAATATGTGGCCATGTATCCCCACATTCTGGGTTACTCCACATTTCTCGCGCCGTTTCTCATGCTTTTCGGTGACAGCGTTGGGGTGGCGGTGGGTATCAATGTCGCCCTTACGGTCATCTCCGGTGTGCTGATTTTCGCCCTGACATATATTCTCGCGAGAGATACCGGGATCGCCGCTGTCTCCCAGCTGCTTTGGACATTCTTCCCCACAAAGCTGATGCTCAATTCTCTGGTTTTCTCCGAGCCTCTGTATACCTGCCTCATTCTGCTGTTCTTCCTGATAATGGCTCAGATATGCAGAAAGAAGCCGGGCATCCCTGGGGCCGCGGTTGCCGGACTGTTTCTCGGCTTCCTGCTGCGGGCGATAAACATTGTCCGCCCCATCGCCCTGATCCTCGTGATCGCTTATATCCTGTGGCTTCTTCTCCTCAAGGGCGGCGACGGCAAAGGCTCGTGGCTCCCATGGCTTGTCATCAGCGTTATGATGCTTGGCTGTTTCTATGTCACAGGTGCGCCATGGGACAGATATGTTGAAAAGGTCGTGGGAGAGGAGCCCGCCTCTGTGCCCGTATATAATATCTATGTGGGCTTTAATGAGGAGACTCAGGGTCAGTGGTCTGCGGAGGATATGGATCTCCTGTTTGCGTATAAGCACAGGGAGAACATCTCCGCGGGTGAGGCACAGGAGCGCATGATACCTCATCTGCGGGAAAGACTCGGCTCCGGGATAGATTTCGGGAGGCTCTTCTGCTCAAAGCTCCGGGCATTTATGGGCGATGACGAGCTCGGAGGCTATACATACCGATGGACACGCTCTGAGCTTTTTGTCAAGATATGTATGGTCATATGCAATGTCTGGTATTATTTTGTCGTTGCTCTGGCTGTGGTCGGGCTGGGAAAAATGTGGAAGATGAGCCTGCCGAGAGTTTCCCTGCTGCTGCCGCTGTATGCCCTTGGGCTGAGCCTTGCCCATATGCTGGTGGAGGTCTGCAACAGATACCACTATTCGATAATCCCGGTGTTCGCAATTCTCGGCGCTCTGGCATTTATCAGACGAGAGGGATAGTCTTCCGCGTGGAATAGCTGTGGAAACAGAATGATATTATTTATACAGAATCCAGTTTATCATTAAAGAAAAGAGGTATTACTAATGGATGTATTGAACGAAAAGGAACTTGAACAGGTATCCGGCGGCCATGCGAAGGCGGCAAGAAGCTACCAGATCAAGAAGGGCGAGACACTTTATTCTATTGCCAAGCAATTCGGCACAACGGTCGAAACTCTCTGCAAGCTCAACGGTTTTCTGGGAGTACCGAAGCTGAATTTCGGAGAGTTTATCCGCATTCCCTGATGCGCTGATCAGGCATAAAACCGAACAGAAAACCTTCGCAGCCGGTCGTCGCCGATCTCTTTTCTGGAGATCAGACTACCGGCTTAAGAGGGTTTGTCCGGATAATAGAAACGCATACATACAATAATAAAGTGTATAGTATCGGAAAGAAGGAAGAAAATGTCAGAAGTGAAGCACACTTTAATGTTCTATATCAATACGATTCGCGGAGGCGGAGCGGCGAGAGTGATGGTGCAGCTTGCCGGGAGATTTCGCGCCGAAGGATACAGAACTATTCTCGTAACTTCTTTCCGTGAGGATGTGGAGTATCCTGTTCCTGAGGGAGTGGAGCGAATTGACCTTGAAGAACGCGAGATGACCCAATCAAGGATCAGGAAAAATCTGAGTCGGATATCCAAGCTGAGAGCCCTTATCAGACAGCACCGACCTGATGTGCTGATTTCATTTATGGCCGAGCCAAATTTCCGCGCCGTTATGGCGGGAGTGGGGCTGCCGGTAAAGGTGATCGTTTCTGTGAGGTGTGATCCCAATGAGGAATACAGGAAAACCGCGTTCCGCTTTGTGGGGAAGCACATACTGCCAAGAGCAGACGGGTGCGTATTTCAGACATATGAAGCCGCAGAATGGTTCCCGGAGGACATGAGAAAAAGGTCTGCTGTCATTATGAACCAGGTGGCCGAGCGCTTTTTTGATACCGGGCTTAAAGAAAACCGCTCCGGCATTGTCACTACCGGGAGACTGGATAAGCAGAAAAACCATGAAATGCTCATCCGTGCTTTTTCACGCATTGCAGATAAAACGGAGGACGATCTGTACATTTACGGTGTCGGAGATATGAGAGAATACCTCAGGTCTCTCGCTGTCTCATTGGGAGTAGGTGAGCGTGTATATCTGCCCGGCGGAGTAAATAATGTACCTGAGGTCCTGTCAGAGGCAAAAATATTTGTGCTTTCCTCAGATTACGAGGGAATGCCCAATTCACTGCTGGAGGCTCTGGCGATGGGATTGCCATGCATCTCCACTGACTGCCCCTGTGGAGGCCCAAGACAGGTAATAGAAGACGGTGTAAACGGTCTGCTTGTTCCGGTGGGCGATGAGGATGCTGTTGCCGAGGCCATGTTAAAGCTGCTCAGTGACAGTGAGGCGGCCGAAGCAATGGGTCAGGAGGCAAAAAAAATGGCTGAGAGCTTCAGACCGGAGAAGGTTTTTGCGGATTGGAAGACTTATATTGAGGGTATTATTGACCGATGACTTTTGAAAAGCTGAAAGAATTACTCGCAGACCCGGTTATCACCTGAAGATCTGCGCACTTGAATGCCTTGACGCCTTAATGTATAATAAAGGCGGTCGTTCAGAATAAACTCTGATTATTGGAGGAGCGATATGACACCGAGACTGTATATTATCATTCCCTGCTACAACGAGCAGGAGGTCCTTCCTGTTACTGCCCCTATGTTCCTTAAAAAGATCACAGATCTGTCAGAAGCGGGGAAGATCTCCGCAGACAGCCGGGTGCTCTTTGTAAACGACGGCAGCCGGGACAGGACATGGGATATTATCTGCCAGCTTTCCAGGCAGGATGAGCATTATATCGGCATTTCCCAGAGCCGGAACAGAGGGCACCAGAATGCTGTCCTTGCGGGACTGATGGAAGCAAAGGATGTTTGCGACATCACTATCTCCATTGACTGCGACGGTCAGGATGACATTAACGCCATGGACGCCATGGTGGATGAATACCTCAGCGGCAGCGAGGTCGTGTACGGCGTTCGCTCCAGCCGCGAGACCGATACCTTCTTCAAGCGCTTTACCGCCCAGAGCTTTTACAGGCTTCTGGCCATGATGGGCGCAGAGGTGGTTTACAATCACGCTGACTATCGCCTTATTTCTTCCCGTGTGCTCAAGGAGTTTGCAAACTTCAAGGAGGTCAACCTGTACCTGCGGGGCATGGTGCCTCTGGTGGGCTTCAAGAGCAGCACGGTGACTTATTCCCGTGCGGAGCGTATTGCGGGCGAGAGCCATTATCCGCTGAAAAAGATGCTTGCCCTTGCGATAAACGGCATCACAAGCCTGTCTGTCAAGCCCCTGCAGATGATTACG